>CALXFC010000018.1 GCA_944387485.1 uncultured Clostridia bacterium | reverse complement strand
TATGTATATACCAATGGGAATATTAAATATGGCAACAGGAAATGTAGCAATTGATATTGGAGCAAAAGGAGAATCTTTTGCAATGGTAACAGCTTGTGCAACAGGAACACATTGTATTGGTGAAGGATTTAGAATGATAAAACATGGTTACCAAGATGTTGTAATTGCAGGAGGAACAGAAGCAGGAATTACTCCACTTAGTATAGCAGGATTTACAAATATAAAAGCATTAACAAAAGCAGAAGATAAAAATAGAGCAAGTATCCCATTTGATAAAGAAAGAAGCGGATTTGTAATGGGAGAAGGTGCAGGAGTTATAATATTAGAAGAATTAGAACATGCACTAGCTAGAGGTGCAAAAATATATGCAGAAATAGTAGGATATGGAGCAACGTCAGATGCTTATCACATAACTTCACCAGCACCAGGAGGAGAAGGTGGAGCAAGAGCTATGAAATTAGCAATGGAAGAAGCAAATGTAAAGCCAGAAGAAATTACATATATAAACGCACATGGAACTTCAACACATTTAAATGACTCTTGTGAGACTGAGGCTATAAAAACAGCTTTAGGAGAAGAAGCAGCAAGAAAAGTAATGGTAAGTTCAACAAAAGGTCATACTGGACACCTACTTGGAGCAGCAGGAGGAGTAGAAGCAATAGTATGTGCTAAATCAATACAAGAAGGATTTGTGCCAGCAACTATAAATTATAAAGTACCAGATGAAGAATGTGATTTAGATGTAGTACCAAACGAAGGAAGAAAAGTAGAAGTAAAATATGCAATATCAAACTCATTAGGATTTGGAGGACATAATAGTAGTTTATTATTAAAAGAATATTAGGGACGTTTCCCAATTGCACATTTTTGGGCAATTTGGGACACATCTATAAATAATCTATAATATTAGGGGGAATAAAAATGGATTATAAAGATATAAAAAAATTAATGGATGATATGGGAGAATCAAAAATAGATGCTTTGGAGATTGAATTCCCAGAAGGTATAAAAATAAAAATGAAAAAAAATACTGAAAAAGAGGTTGTAATTGCAGCACCAGGAAATGTTATTGAAGCTAGTGCTCCAATGACACCACCTGCAGTTCCAGAAAAGAAAGAAACATCTTTAGTAAAATCTGATAAAGAAGAAAAGTTAGAAGATGAAAATTTAAAAATAGTAAAAAGTCCTATGGTAGGAACATTTTATGCAAGTTCTTCACCAGATAAAGACCCTTTTGTAAAAGTTGGAGATAAAGTACATAAAGGTCAAGTGTTATGCATTGTAGAAGCTATGAAATTAATGAATGAAATAGAATCAGAATTTGATGGAGAAATAGTAGAAGTTTGTGTAAATAATGAAGATGTAGTAGAATATGGAACACCATTATTCAAAATAAAATAAAAAATAGGAGGAAAGAAATGGTTTTAGATGAAGAAGGTATAAAAAATATAATTCCACAAAGAGAACCATTCTTAATGATTGATGAAGTAGAAGAATATGTACCAGGAGAAAGTGCTACAGCATATAAACATGTTGATGAAAGTGAGTATTATTTTAAAGGACATTTTCCTGGAAATCCAATAATGCCAGGAGTATTGATAGTGGAATCACTTGCTCAAACAGGAGCAGTTGCAATTCTTTCTATGGAAGAAAATAAAGGTAGAAATGCTTTGTTTGGTGGAATTGATAAAATTCGTTTTAAAAAACAAGTAGTACCTGGAGATACATTAAAATTAGAAGTAAAAATAATAAAAAGAAAAGGACCAATAGGAGTAGGAGAGGCAATAGCTACAGTTGATGGTAAAGTAGCAGCAAAAGGTGAATTAACATTTGCTATTGTTTAATGAGACAAAAAGAGACAAGTGATATTTGTCTCATTTTAAAATAAAGGAAAAGTGGGACAAAAAAGGCCTGTCCCCAGATGTTTCACATAATGAAAGGGAGTATAAAATGTTAAAAAAAGTATTAATAGCTAACCGTGGAGAAATTGCGGTAAGAATTATTAGAGCTTGTAGAGAAATGGGTATTAGAACAGTTGCAATATATTCAGAAGCAGATAAAGAAGCTTTACATGTAAGCTTAGCAGATGAAGCTATTTGTGTTGGACCAGCGCCATCTAATAAAAGCTATTTAAATATGAAAGCAATTTTAGAAGCTGCTTGTTTAACAGGTGCAGATAGTATTCATCCTGGTTTTGGATTTTTATCTGAAAATAGTACTTTTGCTAAAATTTGCGAAGATATGGGAATAAAATTTATCGGACCAGATTATAAATTAATAGAATTACTTGGAAATAAATCAAAAGCAAAAGAAACAATGAAAAAAGCAGGAGTACCAGTAGTACCAGGTTCTGATGGCTTGATAAAATCTAAGGAAGAAGCAGTTTCTTTAGCAGAACAAATAAAATATCCAGTAATGCTTAAAGCTTCAGCAGGTGGTGGCGGAAGAGGTATTCGTGTTGCTTATAATAAAGATCAATTAGAAAAAGAATATGATTTAGTAAAACAAGAAGCAAAAGTTTCTTTTAATGATGATAGTCTTTATTTAGAGAAATTTGTAGAGAATCCAAGACATGTAGAAATACAAGTATTAGCAGATGAACATGGAAATTGTGTACATTTAGGTGAAAGAGATTGCTCTGTTCAAAGAAGAAATCAAAAAGTATTAGAAGAAACACCATCAAGCATATTAGATGATAAAACAAGAAAGAAAATGGGAGAAGTTGCAGTAAATGCAGTTAAAGAAATAGGTTATACTAATGCTGGAACAATAGAATTCTTAGTAGATAAAAATAAAGATTTTTATTTTATGGAAATGAATACAAGAGTTCAAGTAGAACATCCAGTGACTGAAATGGTTACAGGAATTGATATAATAAAAGAGCAAATAAAAATAGCAAGTGGAGAGCCTTTATCATTTAAACAAAAAGATATAACTTTTACAGGTCATAGTTTGGAAGTTAGGATAAATGCAGAAGATCCAGACAAAAACTTTATGCCATGTCCTGGAACAATAACAGATTTACATTTGCCAGGTGGAAATGGTGTAAGAGTAGATACAGCAATTTATCCTGGATATAAAATACCACCAACATATGATTCAATGATAGCTAAAATTATAGTACATGGAAAAGATAGAAATGAGTCAATTGCTAAGATGAAAAGTAGTATAGCAGAGTTAGTAATTGAAGGAATAAAAACAAATGCAGATTTTATTTTAAAAATATTGGAAGATGAAGATTTTAAAAATAATAATTATGATACTTCATTTATTTCAAAAAAATTTGGAAAGAAATCTAATTAATTGAATATAATTAAAAAAAGAATAAAAAAAGTGAATGTTTTTTTAAAAAAAGCATTTACTTTTTTTAAAAACTTGTATACAATAGTGTAAGAAAATGTCAAAATAGAATCAAAAATGTAAAAACAAAAGAAAATATAAGAAAAGAAAGGGAGAATTTTAATGAAAATACTAATGTTAACATGGGAATATCCACCAAGAGTAGTAGGTGGGATAGCAAGAGTTGTTTATGATTTATCAAAAACATTACATAAAGATGGTCATGACGTAACAGTAATTACTTATAGAGAAGGAGATGCACCTTATTTTGAGGATGATAAAGGTGTAAAAGTATATAGAGTTGATAACTATATGATTAATCCTAATAATTTTATTGATTGGATTTTACAATTAAATTTCAATATGATAGCTAAAGCTAATGAAATTATGTTGAAGGAAGGAAATTTTGACGTTATTCACGCCCATGATTGGTTAGTAGCCTACAGTGCTAAAACTTTAAAAAATTCTTACAATATACCAATTGTAGCAACTATACATGCAACAGAATCAGGAAGAAATAGTGGTATTCATGATGAACAACAAAGATATATAAATGATACAGAGTGGATGTTAACATATGAAGCAGCTGAAGTAATTGTAAATAGCAATTACATGAAAAATGAATTACAAAGATTATTTGGTTTACCATATGAAAAAATAAACGTAGTACCAAATGGAGTTAATTTGAATCTATTTAATGGCATTGAAAGAGATTATAATTTTAGAAGAAAATATGCTATGGATAATGAGAAAATTATATTATTCATGGGGAGACTTGTTTATGAAAAAGGTATTCAGCATTTGATAGCAGCTATGCCTAAAATATTAAATGGTTACCATGATGCTAAACTTGTTATTTGTGGTAAAGGCGGAATGGAACAAGAATTGAGGCAAGAAGTAAATAATTTAGGATTAGGAAATAAAGTATATTTTGCAGGATATATGAACGGAAAAGATGTACAAAGAATGTATAAAGCAGCAGATATAGCAGTATTTCCAAGTACTTATGAGCCATTTGGAATAGTAGCTCTAGAAGCAATGTTATCAGAAAGACCAATTGTAGTATCAGATATAGGAGGTCTTAATGAAATAGTAGAGCATAAAGTAAATGGAATGAAAACATATTGTGGAAATCCAAATTCAATTGCAGATTCAATATTAGAATTATTATTTGATCATAAATTATGTGCAGATATAACAAGAAGAGCTAAAAATAAAGTTAGAAATGATTATAACTGGAGTAAGATAGCACAAGATACACATTTTGCATACCAGAAAGCAATTTGTCAATCAATGGCTGAAAAACAAAAAAGAGAGCTTGAACAAGAAAGAGCTAGAAAAACTAAGAAAGCTAAAAACACAGAAAATGAGATTACTAATTTACTTAGCTTCAAAAAACGTCAAGCATATGCTTAAAATATTAGGTTTACAAGAGAGTTATATACTCTCTTGTACTAACTAAATAAACAATATAAGAGATAAGACGAAAAAAATATGAAAAAAATACCAAAAAACTATTGACAAGTAATAAAAAAATTAGTATAATAAATCTCGTCGGAAGAACATGGTCGCTTAGCTCAGCTGGGAGAGCATCTGCCTTACAAGCAGGGGGTCACAGGTTCGAGCCCTGTAGCGACCACCATGTTTTACGGCCTGGTAGTTCAGTTGGTTAGAACGCTAGCCTGTCACGCTAGAGGTCGACGGTTCGAGCCCGTTCCAGGTCGCCATTTTTTATATATATGGCTTGATAGCTCAGTCGGTAGAGCAAGGGACTGAAAATCCCTGTGTCAGTGGTTCGATTCCACTTCAAGCCACCAAATAACAATATTTATAAATTGAAGTAGTTTTTTAATAAAAACTACTTTTTTGATAAAATTATTATTAATTACGGAAGAAAGAGATTATTAAATAAACAGAATTATCTGATAGTACGGTTAGAAGAATTTTGAGAAAATTTCTTCAAGACAAAAAAATCGAAAATACTGATGATAATGAGAAATCGCCAAATAAAAAATATAAATTGACAGAGTAATGACAGAGTAATGACAGAGTTATATTATTAATTAACATGAACTTAAATAGTTCAAAAGGAAGAAGGTATTAACATGGAAGAACAAAAAGAATTGTTAAAATCTTTAAATAAAAAAAGTACAGTAAATGATATACAAGAATATATAAAAAAAGTTATTACATTAAGAGGTTTTACAAATCAAAGAGTTCAAGATAAAATGCTATTATTACTTGAAGAAACGGGAGAACTTGCAAAAGCTATTAGAAAAACATTACCAGAAGCAACAATAGATTATAGTAAAATAGAAAATTATAACAATATAGAAGAAGAAATCGCGGATGTCTTTATAGTTCTAGTTTCAATCTGTAACGAATTAAATATTAATCTGTATGATGTTTTTATAAATAAAGAAAAAAATAATGTAGAGAGAAAATGGAGAATAAATGGAAAATTATAAAATGAAGAAATTACAATAATTTATTTTATTTCTATGTACTGGTTTGATATTTAAATATTTTAATAGGAGGTATATTTTATGAGTTTAACAATAAGAAGAGTGCAAAAATATTTAAAGGAGAAGTACAAGAGAACAAAACCGGAAAATATGAGAAATACACAAAGGTATTTTTTAAAATTAATAGAGGAAGTAGGTGAATTAGCAGAAGTTATTAGAAAAGGAAAAAGAATGGAAAACAATAACATTAAAGGAACTATAGAAGAAGAACTATCAGATGTTTTATATTATGTTTGCATGATTGCCAATACATATGATATAGATTTAGAAGATTGCTTTAAAATGAAAGAAGAATTTAATCGTATTAGATACGGACATACTTTAAGAATAGATGAGAT
Source organism: uncultured Clostridia bacterium (assembly GCA_944387485.1). Classification (GTDB taxonomy): domain Bacteria; phylum Bacillota; class Clostridia; order TANB77; family CAG-508; genus CAG-269. The sequence continues at coordinate 17,586 of CALXFC010000018.1, read as the reverse complement.
ACAAGAAGATGATTAAAATATGTTATATAATCAAGATTTACAAAAAAATAGAGTGATATATATTATCATATCCAAATATTAATAGCTTCTTATTTTGCTATAATATCGTTTGTGATATTTAGTATTAGTTATGCGATAGGGGAAACAACGAAAAAAGACAAATAATTTTCAAAATAAAAAGGAAATTCTGCTGAATTTCCTTTTTCTAAAACCTTTATATTTTTATAGCATAGACTTATTAAAAATCTGATTGACATAAATATTAAGAAGTGGTAAAATATTCTATGAACCCAATTTCGAAAGGAGGATAAACAAGGGCTTTAGCAACTGTAAGTTTGTTTTTACACGAAAGGAAGAAATCAATTATGAAAAAACGGAAAGGAACTAATAAAGTAAAGGCTATCACATTGTTTGGAACTTCTTTGTCTCTTGTGCTCTATTCAATGCCAACAATTGCTTTAGCTGCTGAAATACAAAATTCCGAACCAGAGACTTATGTTCAGACAGTTGAACAGCAAGTAGTTGAAGAGCCTGAGCAGACAACAACAGAACAGCAAGTAGTTGAAGAGCCTGAGCAGACAACAACAGAGCAGCAAGTAGTTGAAGAGCCTGAGCAGACAACAACAGAGCAGCAAGTAGTTGAAGAGCCTGAGCAAACAACAACAGAACAGCAAGAGGTTGAAGAGCCTGAGCAGACAACAACAGAGCAGCAAGTAGTTGAAGAGCCTGAGCAGACAATAACTGAACAGCAAGTGAGCGAAGAGCCTGAGCAGATATTTAATACCAATTCTATACTTGATACCGATTTGGGAATTTCTACAATGGCTCTTAATCCTGATGAAATTAATCTTGAAGATGATGGAACATCTTTTGAAAAGATTGATGAAAGCAAGGATAAGTATGTAATGCCAGATAATACGGCATATGTTGTTCTTAAGCAGGCAAATGGAACTATTGTAGTTTGGTCTACAGAAGAGATTACTGATAGTTCTACAAGGGATAGACTGTTTGAGATGATAACAAGTTCTGATCCTTCTATTAGTGTAAATGATCAGGTAAAGTTTATTTTTGGAACGGGAGAATTCAATATCAAAGATATGTTCAACCTTCATAATTGGGGAACATATACATTTGAAATTGATGAAGATGGTAATGTTATTATGACTTGTGATGCTGAGAAGATATCACATGTCGATTATGTTACTGGAACTATTCAAAATCCAGGCCGGAACCCGAGCCAGAGCCTGAGCCGGAACCTGAGCCAGAGCCTGAGCCTGAGCCCGAGCCAGAGCCGGAACCCGAGCCAGAGCCTGAGCCCGAGCCAGAGCCTGAGCCAGAGCCGGAACCTGAGCCTGAGCCTGAGCCAGAGCCGGAACCGAATCCTGATTTCGAGCCCGAGCTTGAATCGCCTGATAATTCTCAAGGACAAACAGTAGAAACAACATCTGATGGGGAAGTATATACAGAAAAGGAAGTTCTTCCTCAAACAGGTGATTTTACTCTCTATACAGGAATGGTTGCTCTTGTAACTGGAGGGTCGGCAATTCTACTGGCTAAGAAGATTAGGCAGTAAAACTCCTTTAAGTCGCATGGCATAATTGCTGTGCGGCTTTTATAAATATTAAAATAAAAATCATTATACAAATTAAAGAATATACAATCATTTTATAGAGTATATTAAATGAAAATAAGTAATAAATTTGATATATAGTAAAAAAAGTTGTATAATAAAAATATGGCAGATACATATGTAGAAGTACCCTTTGAGTTTTGAAGATAAGTATCAACATTAGGAGAAAGGAATTGCTATGAAGAAGATTTGTTGCTCAGTTATTTTGGGATTTATAGTATACTTTTTTACTATGGCATTATGTGATATATATGTATCATATCCAAATATTATTAGTGAGCTGGTATTTTACTATGCAATATTGATGACCTTGATATCATTTGCAACTTATGGCTTTGGAGAGGAAAAGGAAGGAAATATATTAGAATATTCTATTTTTTTTGCTATTGCAATATTTTTTCTTACAATAATGTTAATGATGTTTGTTATACCATATGAGGAACCAAACATTATAATAGCTTCTTATTTTGCCATAATATCGTTTGTGATATCTAGTATTAGCTATGCAATAGGGAAAACAACTAGAAAAGACAAATAATCTTCAAAAGAAAAGGAAATTCTGTTGAATTTCCTTTTCTAATATATAATAATAAAAGTCATCTATATAATATAAACTATATAGATGACTTTTTAGGTTAGTCAAAGAAAAATTTAATAGATGTTATACTATCTAAATTTAATTCTTTAAGATCATAGTTATCTTTTATACTAACCCATAGTTTCTTTCCAGAAGAACCAATAGCAATTACCTCATGGTTCTTACGATTGAAAAGAACACCAACTAGACTACCGTTTTTAATACCGATTTGTCTGAAATTACTTTTTATTCCTTCTTTTCTTTTTTTTGCAATTTTTTTATCCTTTGAAAATTTAAGAATAAGATTAGAAAAATTGGTAGATGATGTGTCAAAAAAAGTAATACTCCAAATCCAGTTTTTTAACCCTTTAAATCTAGTCATTTTTTGACTAAGGTTAATTTTTGCGGTAGCAATGCCTATTTCCATTTTTCCTCCTTAAATAGGCTTTTATGTACAACAGCTGTAAAGCTTCAAAACTTATTATAACATAAATAAAAAGAATTAGCAAATTTAAGCTAATCCTTCTTATTATAATTTACTTTCATATTATTGCCATATCGCTTAACTTTTTGAGTAGTAGTTTTTTCAAATTCCTTATCACGAATAACAAAATTTTTAATATGTTTATAGTTAGGAAGTTTTTTATTAACATTTGAAACTGCGTTTGAAATCAATTTTTTGATTTCTTCTTTAGTAGGAACACTACCTTTTAAATATTCAGTAATTGCTTCAATATTTGGATAAATTTGAGCGTTAACATATGTTTCGTCATCACCTTCTTTTTGAACTCCAAGCACTAAAGATTCCGAAATTAAGGGGTTATCATTTAAGTAATATTCAACTTCTTCAGGATAAATGTTTTTGCCATTTTTAGTAACAATAACAGATTTACATCTGCCAGTAATGTACAGATAGCCATTTTCATCAATTCTTCCAAGATCACCTGTGTGAAACCAACCATCAATTATTGCTTCTTTTGTTCTTTTTTCATCTTCATAGTAGCCAAGCATAACATTTGGACCTTTTACAATAATTTCACCGATACCCTCATCATTTGGTTTATCAATTTTATATTCCACATTAGGAATAGGAAGACCTGCCGAATCGTCCTTTTGAAAGAAATCAGTATTTCCCGCAACTAAAGGAGAACATTCGGTAAGTCCATATCCTTGAAGAGTGTTTAATTTTAAATCTCTAAAGTCAGAAACAATATTAGGATTAGCAGCGGCTGCACCAACAATAAATACGCGTAATCTTCCACCTAAAGTATTTTTAACTTTAGCTCTTACAATTTTCTTTAAATAAAATGGTAAGCTAGGAAAAGGATTTTCATTATTTTCTTTTTGGTATTTTTCAGGTAGACTACGATTAACATTTTTAACAATATTTTTGTGTAAATTTTCCAATAAAAGAGGAACACACAAAATAACCGAAGGATGATATTCTTGCATATTTTTTGCTATATAACGTAAACCTTCACAATGGCAAATAGAAGCACCACTATATATTGGAAGTAAAAATCCTAAAGTGCATTCATAAGTATGGTGTAAAGGTAAAATGGAGAAAAATAAATCACTTCTTTTTACTTTTACAATTCCATAAGTTGAAAGTAAATTAGAACATACATTTCTTTGAGATAAGCATACTCCTTTTGCATTACCTGTAGTACCTGATGTAAAAAGAAGAATACGAAGTTCATCAGGATCTATTTTTATATCATCAAAATCAGTAAAACCTGATAAATATAAATCTTTACCTTCTTTTAAGAAAGAGTCAAATTTTTCTTCAAAAGAAATAAAGAAAGTATCAGGATTCTCAATTTTAGAAATATTATCTAAAACAGTATCTAAATTCTTTTTGTCTCCAAGTATACAAACCGTTTGGGAAACATTCATAAAATTAATAATATCATCAGAATGAAGTTCTTTGTCTATTGGAACAACGACACCAACAATTGTTGCAGCCATATATGCTACACACCATTTATAAGAATTTTTTCCAATAACTGCAATTCTCTTATTTAAAAAGCCTTTATTTATCAAGCTTGTCCCAAGATAAAGAACATCATTTTTAAATTCTTCATAAGTAATAAATTTTATATTACCATCTTTGTCTTTTAATTTAAAAGCAGGTCTACTACGATAAATATATGAAGAACGATATAACATATCCTTCAAGTTTGTAACTTCTTCTGTTTTATGATATTTCTTTTTTAATTTCTCAGCTACAGTTAATTTTTCTTTCATATTCTAGCCTCCTAATTATTATTTGTAACGATAAAATATAAAATTGGTATCTTTTTTTAGAGTAACACTACCATTATATATAGATTCTTCCTCTGATTCTAAAGGAATATCTATATAGACAGTTGTTTTAAATTCTTGGTCTAAATTATTAGTAATATATATATCAAAAGAAATACTAGAACTTATAGAATTTAATAAAATATCGCATTTTTTTAATAAAGTACCATCATATGTTATAGGTGAACTTGTATCAGTTAAAGTATAGTCAGTTTTTATGTTACTATTTACATAACTTAAAACAATAGGGTTTGCTAAATTATTGTAAAGAGTAGGGGTATCTAAATTCGCCTCATCCTCAGATGTTACATTAAAATCTAATCTATCATTTATTAAATTAGAATCTACAATATCACTTTTAGCAAAATTGTATATATTTTTATAGTATAAATTTGGAGTTCCTAGAGTAGGAGATTTTGTAAATTTAATGTTATCAATATATACATTTTTTAAAGTGTTTTCTAAATTTTTTTCTTCTTTAGGACTTGTTATAAAAAGAGCCATATCTGTATATTGATATAAGTTCTCTACTGTAAAATTACTACTAGATGCTGATTTGTTTTTTGCATCACAGCTACTAAAAAAAGTTACATTATTAATTTCAAAAATAGTTTCTTCGTTTTTGCTAGAAAAATCTATAACAGTATTTTCAAAATTTCTTTTTAAAACATATTTATAAAAGGATAAATAACAAAGAATAAAGACAATAATAAATAAAACAATAGTAATTATAGTTAATATAAATTCTTTTTTAGTCAAATTTTTGAAATTAATTTTTTTATAAATTTGTTTTTTCTTTTTATTTGTCTTTTTAACATTTTTATTATACATAACTCCTCCTTTGTAAACACTTATATAATATTATAAAAACGAGATAAAATCAAGTAGTTATTAATAATTGTAATAAATAGGGAAAACAACATAGATATTTATATTTTATTAAATGTTTTTTAAAATATACGTAGCAAAATATAAACTTATGTTACAAAAATATTAAAAATATATTACAATTTGTTATCTAAGGCCTATTTATGAGATTTTGAATTGACAAAGATTAAGTTAAAAGGTAGAATTATGATAGGTGATAGTATGAAAGCAAAAGATAAAAATAAAAAGCATGCAAAAATATCAATTAAAAATATTATGATATTATTTGCTAGTACAACAGCTTTATTATGTCTAGTTGCTTGTTATAGCTATTATATATCTAAAAGTAAAGTATTAGCAAAGGAAGCAAGTAGTGAGACGATAAAGGAAGATGCTGAAATTAGTAATGCTAAGAAACTAGACATAGATGAGCTGATAAATTCAAACACAGGAGAAGGTTCAACTACAGAATATGTAACAGAAGAAGCTGAATTGGAATATATTACAAAATATCAAGAGAATCCTGAATTGCCAACAGGAACAATTCAAGTTATTCAAGAAGGGAGAGAAGGAAAGCAAGAAGTAACGACAAAGAAAGTTTATGAAAATGGACAAGTAATGTCAGAAGAACAGGTAAATAGTAAAGTTACAAAAGCATCTGTAAACAAAATAGTAGAAGTAGGTACTGGAAAAGGAAAAACATATGAAGTAAAAGAAGGGGATGTTGTCTATACCACTTCAGATAGAGCTGAAGTAAGAGTTGAACCAAGTGAAGATGCACAAAAAGTTGCTACACTTAGCAAAGGAACTGAACTAACCGTTTTATCAATAAGCGGAGAATGGTATCAAATAGCTGGTTCAGGAACGAGAGGATATGTAAAATCAGAAAGTACTACAAATATAAACCAAAATCAAATTGAAGAAGAAAATGATTCTTCGACTGTTCAAGCAGAAGAAAATATAGAAAAACCAACTTTTGATATGATTTTAAATAAGCCAAGTGGATTAAGTTTGGAACAATTTCAGAAAGTATTAACAGATTCAAAAGATACAAATAAAATTATGCAAAATAATGCAGAGTACTTTTATTATATAGAACAACAATATAATATAAATGGTGTATTTGTTGCGGCAATAGCAATACATGAAAGTGCATGGGGAACGTCAAAAATAGCTCAAAATAAGCATAATTTATTCGGATATGGTGCTTATGACTCAAACCCATATGGTGGAGCATATGATTTTACAGATTATTCAGAATGTATAGATTTGATTGCAAGAGTATTAGTAAAGCATTATTTGAATCCGAAAGGAACAATTATTTATGATGGTGAACAAGCAACTGGTAAATATTATAATGGACCAACATTAACGGGAGTAAATACTAAATATGCGACAGATAAGAATTGGGCAAATGCAGTATATAATCATATGGAATATTTATATAATAAATTATAAAAAATTCCTTGATATTTTTTATGATTTATTGTATGATATAGAAGTATAAGGCTTTAAGAGAAAAAATGCCAATAGACTTAAGAAAGGGGTCTAAAAATATGAAGAAAACATTCTTAATAGTTACCATATTTATGATAGTAATAGGAACTTTTTTGGTAACTGCAAATGTTTATGCGGCGGAGGAGCAAGCAATAGATGAAGAAACAGAAAGTAAAATTGTTGAAATAAAAGACAATGCTGCGAGATCTTTAGAAGATTATCAAGAAAAGTATGGATCAGATATATATGGATTAGTTGCATATATATTAAATTTGGTTAGGATTTATAGTATACCTCTATGCTTTTTGGGAATTGCTATAGGGGCGATACATCAATATGTAATTGGTATCAGAAAACTTGATACATTAGAAAAAGGTATGGCTTTAATAGTCACATTTGTAACAATATTAATTATATGCCAAATATTACCATTAGCATTTGCTGTGTTTGTAAAATTTGGAAGGGGGTAACAAATGAAAGTCTTATTTGCTGTAAGTAATGAAGAAATTTCAGAATCAATTGTAAAAAGATATCAAAAGGATTATAAACAGATTATTTCTTATAAAAATGTTTATTACTTCAATGCAATTTTAAAAGAAATACAAAAAGATAAATCTTATGATAGAATAGTCATAAGTGAAGAATTAGAAGCTTTTACTAATACACAATATGATCAAATAGATAAATTTTTATTTGAGAAGTTAGATAGAATTAGTGATGAGGCTTCAAATACAAGAGGAAATGATATTCCTATAGTTCTTATATGTTCTGATAGAAGAGTAAAATCAGAAGAAATGTTAGTTAAACTATTTGGTATAGGAATATATAATGCTGTACTTGGATCAGATAGAAGTGTAGAACAGGTTTGTAAATTAATAAATAGGCCACGTTCAAAAAAGGAAGCGAAGACTTATTATCAAATAGATTCAGAAGATGTAAATTATCAAAGTGAAAATGAAAATGATGTTAGCGAAATAGAAATTCAAAATATATTAGCGCATTATAAAAGATTAGGTAAAAACGAAGATAAATACCTAGAAAGTTTTGATAATATTGCTTCTCAATATAATGATACACAATTAAGAATTATAAGTAAATTTTTACCATTAAACGTAAGAGCAGTATTAGAAGAAAGATCTCCTAAATACCAACAGATAATGTCATTTAATAATAGTGTTTCTGATTCAATAAGAAAGAATTATGAAGAAGAAGAAACTGGAGGACCTAGCGAAACTTTATTAAAATCATCAAAGAAAGAAGTAGTAATGTCAAAACCGGTAGTCATACCTTCTTCTGTTGATATGACAGGTGGAAAGAAACTATCAAGACCAAAACGTCAAACACAAGTGCAAATGCCAATACCAGAAAACGATACGAATGATATTGGAAATCAAACTTATAATATGGAACCAGAAATGTATAATGAGCCAGAAGTAGTTCCAGCACAAACAGAGCCAGAAGAAGAAAAACCAGTAAAAAGAAGAAGAGGAAGACCAAGAAAAAATCCTATTCCTGAAACTTCAACTGAACCAACTCCAGTAAAAAGAGGAAGAGGAAGACCAAGAAAAAATCCTATTCCAGTTGTTCAAGAAGAACAAGAAGAAATGCCGGTATTGCCTGGTCTAGAAAATAAAATTCAAGATGAGGAGCCTCATATTGAACCAGAAGAAACAGTTTTACCAGGTGTTTCAGACACAGGTAATTCTTATAATCAAATTTCTCAACCAAATAGACAACTTAATAACGATATGTTTGGAAACAGAAGCAATTCTAATATATTTGTTGATTCTGATTATGAAGAAGATGATGATGATAAATATAAATCAAATAATTATAGTATAAAAAGAGAGATTCCAAGAATTGATATGAGCGCATCAGCTGAAAGGGTAGATTTATCTAGATTATTAACTCCAGATAAGAAAATTGTTACAGTTGTTGGAACAGGAAAAAATGGAACATCTTTCATTGTTAATAATTTAGCAGAATTGTTATCAAGATTAGGAGTAAATGTAGCCATATTAGATACAACGAAAAATAGAAATTCTTATTATATATATACTAAAAATGAAGAGCAATTAAGAGAAATAGCAACACATTCAATAAAAGGATTAAAGAATGGAGTAGCAAATGGAATAGAAGTAAATAAAAATTTGAAAGTGTATACATCATTACCAGATGATTCAGAAGATATATTACATACTGACAGAATTTTAGAAACTCTATTAAAAAATCATTCATTAATATTAATAGATACTGATTTCGATACACCTTTTAGGTATTTTGAACAGTCACAAGAAACATATTTAGTTCAAACTTTAGATGTATTAACAATTCAGCCATTAACAGCATTTTTAAGAGAGTTGAAAGCAAAAAATGTTTTAGATGAGAAGAAATTGAGAATAGTTTTAAACAAGGCAGTAAAAATAAAAGGAGTAACAGATAAAACAATTATAGGTGGAATGGCATTTTACAATGATCCATCAATGTCTTTTATGACAGAGTTGTTTGATAGAAACTTGATTAAATATATATCAATACCATTTGAAGAAGAAACTTATATTAAATATTTAGAGAACATTATTGATTGTACAATTTCTTTAAAGGGATATTCAAAAGGATTTATGCAAGCATTGAGAGAATTAGGAAATATGGTATATCAAGTAGGTAGTGGAACAACATATAGGCCACCTACAGCAAGAGGATATACTACAACATTTTCACCAAATATGAACGCAACATTAGATCAAATGAAGAACAATTATTAATAAGCAAAAGGAGGAAAAATCAAAGTGGTTATGATAGCAGTAGTTGTACTATTAGTAGCAATTGTAATAGGACTAATAGTATATAATATAACAATACACAAAAAAATACAGAAATTTAAAAATTTAAACCAAAAAGTTACAAATTTATATGTAGTTCAAGATTTTATGAATGCTATTGGAGAAACATCATCAGTTGAAGAAAAAATAAAAAAGATAAATGATGTTTTAATAGAAAGATATGAAATAAAATATTCTACTATAGTTGTTTTTGATGGGGCAGAATATCAAGTAAAAGCATCAAATGTAGATAGAAAACATTGGGATTCATTGAGATCTTTGCATGATGTAGATATTTTTAAAGATAGTATTGAAACTGCAACACCAAAGTATGTAACTGTAAATAATGAACATGAAAGGCTTCCATATCAACAAATGGAATTTGGAAGAGCAAAATCTGCTATTTTCTTCCCTTTGTATATAGATAATGTTTATATAGGATATTGGATAATAGAAAGTGGAACACCACATGATTTTGATAATGTTGATACAACTGTATTAGAAGTTATAAAACAAAATATTGTTTCTGTATTAAAAACTGTTGTACATCAAAAGACTTTAGAGTCTATTGTTAGAAAGGATTTATTTACAGGATTATATTCTGAAGAATATTTATATGGTGAAGGAAAGAAAATAATAGATCAATATACAGTATCAACGATATGTATGTTTAAGATAATAAATATACAAAGAATAAACAAAGATTTTTCTAGAGAATTGGGAAATAAGGTAATTACTCAAATAAGTAATTATGTTAATGATAATTTAGCACAAGAATATGTATTTGTAAGATACATGGGACCTAAATTTGTTATAGCGTTTTCTGGAGTAGAAGCAAATTCGGTAGCAGATTTCCTAAATGACATAAAAGAAAAAATAGAGTCTATGCAAATACAATTAACTGACCAAGAAATAGCAACTTTAAATATGGAAGTAAATTCTACTAAAAAATTAGGAAAGGAATTAGCGAAAGATGTTGCTATACCAAGGTTGAATTTTGTTATATCATCTTATTATAAAGGAACTGGATTAGAAGAAGTTTTGAAAAAGTTAGAAGAATATTTAGATAATGCAGATCCAAATGAGAGTGATATAACAAATATATAATATTGGAGGAGGAAAATTATTATGGAATTTGATAAAACAATGAGTTTTAACGTGGAAAGAGAAGAAAATACAAAATGCCAAGAAATATTAAAAGAAGTATATGAGGCGTTAGTAGAAAAAGGATATAATCCAATAAATCAAATAGTTGGATATATATTATCAGGGGATCCAACATATATTACAAGTCATAATGATGCTAGAAATAAAATAAGAACAATTGAAAGAGATGAATTATTAGAAAAAATGGTGAAAAGATATATAGGATTAGATGATTAATTATGAGAATATTGGGAATAGATTATGGAGAAGCTAGAGTAGGAATAGCAATTACTGATGAATTAAATATAACTGCACAAGGTTTAGAAACAATAAAAAGAAATGGTTCAGATAAAATAATACTTAAAAGACTAGATGAGTTATTTGAAAAATATGAGGTAGGAACTATTGTTGTGGGAATGCCACTTAATATGAATGGAACAATATCAGAAAGAGCTAAAATTACAGAAAAGTTTGTTCATAAACTAAAATGCAAATATAATAAAATAAAAATAGAAACTGTAGATGAGAGGTTGACAACAGTAGAGGCACATAGAACAATGAATTTTTTAGATGTGAAGAAGAATAAAAAAAGAAATATAGTTGATACTATATCTGCAGTATATATTTTGGAAACTTATTTAAATAGATTGAAAAATAATACTATTTCAAAAAGTATTTAAAAGTGTTATTATAATTTTAAATAATAAATATAAAGAGTGAAAGGAGAAAAAAATTATGAATGAAAATGAAGAATTAGATAATATCATAATTCTAAATGATGAAGATGGAAACGAGGTTAAATTTGAATTTTTAGATTTAGTTGAATTAGATGATGAAGAGTATGTGGTGTTATTACCTGTAACAGAAGAAGGAGAAGAGGAAGAAGGAGAAGTATTTATTCTAAAAGTAGAGGATAGCGACGAAAATTCAGATGAGGAATCATATGTATCAGTAGAAGATGAAGACACATTAAACAAAGTATTTGAAATTTTTAAAGAAAAATTTAAAGACGATTTTGACTTTGTAGATTAATTTTAAATTATATAAAAGATAAGAAGGTGAAGGGAGAATTAAAAAAATTCTTATCTTTACCTTATTTTCAATTAAAGGAGATGTTAACAAATGAAGAGTTTCTCAACATGGATATTAGTAATGTTTATGGTAATGTTTTGGATATTAAGGATAATTATTGCAGTAGCAGCACAACTAAAATGGGATATTGCAGGGATGCAACCACTTAATCAACAAATGGAAATAGTTTTATTATTTGTTGTTCTAGTATGTATAATATTAGTTGTAAAAAGAAAATTAATAGGTGGATTATTATATTTATTATCATATGGAATATATTTCGGAGTAGATATAGCAAATAATATACAAAATATAATAAATGCTGTTGAAACTTCAAGCTTAGATTCATATATTAATTTAGTTTTATCAATAGTAGGTATTATATTACCAATAGCAGTAATGCTTGATTTACTTGCAGATAAAAATAGAAAGGCTCATCCAAAAGATAAGAAGACAGATTGGTTCTATACAAATGAGAAATTTGATAGACAATTAGACGAGAGGGCTGATAAGAATAATTATAGAACATTATAATAAAATAATTAAAAAAATTATAAAGTATAAATAGATGGAAACTTATCATTTATTTATACTTTTTTGTTTTTTTGATATAAATATTTATTTTACTAATTGTATATGATACAATCTTAAGGTAAATTAAATTTATAATATAGGTGGTAAACATGAAAGAGTTTATTATAAAATGGTTTGATTATAATTCGGTTGTTATATTATCATATTTCTTTTTATCATTATTTATAATGATTATTGATAAAATATTTAAAGGAAAAATTGTAGAAAAATTTTTCTCAATCGCAAAAAAAGATTCATGGTTAAATCCAATTACATATTTTAAATTATTTTCACATTCTTTAGGGCATGCTGATTGGAATCATTTATATAATAATTTTGTTAAAATATTATTAATTGGACCAATGATAGAAGAAAAATATGGTTCTATAAATTTACTTATAATGATGTTAGTTACATCTTTTGTGATTGGTTTAATATATAAAATATTTAATTTGGGAAGAGTAAGAGGTGCAAGTGGAGTATTATATATGTTAATTATATTAAGCTCTTTTGTAAATATGGATGGAGGAAAGATTCCAATTACATTGGCTTTAATAATTATATTCTTTGTTACAGACGATATAATTAAATTTATTAAAAGAGAAGAGGATAATATATCACATTTGGGGCACTTAACAGGAGCTATATGTGGATTAGTATTTGGTATATTAAGTATTAATGGAATAAATTTTATATAAAGGCCTGCAAATTTAATAACACTGATAAGATTAACTTTACTAATTGCCTTAAATGTGTTATAATGCAAATTAGATTTTGATTTATTATTAGAAGAAGTAGAAAAAAGAAAGAGTGAGAATAATGGAAAATAATATGAATATAAACTGAGATAATACGGCAAATGCGAAAATGTACTCAAACCATTGAAAAATAAGACTTTTTTTATTTTATTATCTTTCGTAAAATAAGAAAAAGAATATAAGTTAAAAAAGATAGGAGATGATAAAATGTCAAAAGATTTGATAATTAGAAGCTCTACTGAAGAATTTATTACGTTTAAAGTTCAAGAAAAAGATAAGGGAATTCAAGTACGTTATGAAAATGAAACTTTATGGATGACGCAAAAAGCTATGGCTGAACTATTTAATTGTAGTAGTGATAATATTTCTTTACATTTAAAAAATATTTTTAAAGAAAATGAATTAGATAGCAATTCAGTTACCGAGGAATTCTCGGCAACTGCCTCCGATGGAAAAAAATATAAAATGAAGTTCTATAATTTAGATGCAATAATCTCGGTTGGATATAGAGTAAATTCTAAAAGAGCAACACAATTTAGAAGATGGGCAACACAAGTCTTAAAAACTTTTACAATTCAAGGATATGTATTAGATAAAGAAAGAATGAAAAACGGATCTTTTATAGACAAAGATTATTTTGAAAAACTATTAGAAGAAATAAGAGAAATAAGATTGTCAGAAAGAAGATTTTACCAAAAAGTAACTGACATTTATGCTACAAGTATTGATTATGATCCAAAATCTCCTATATCAATAGAGTTTTTTAAGAAAGTACAAAATAAAATGCACTATGCAGTATCTCATCAAACAGCAGCAGAAATAATTTATAACAGAGCTGATTCAGAAAAAGAAAATATGGGGCTTACTAATTGGAAAAATTCTCCTAATGGCAAGATAATGAAATCAGATGTAATTATTGCTAAAAATTATTTAAATAAAGAAGAAATAAGAGATTTAGAGGGAATTGTAAGTGCGTTTTTGGAATTGGCAGAAAATAGAGCGAGAAGACATATACCTATGACTATGGAAGACTGGGCAACAAGAATTGATAAATTTTTATTATCAGACGATAGAGATATATTAAAAGAGGCAGGGAAAATATCACACGAAATAGCTTGTGATAAAGCACTAACAGAGTTTGAAGAATATCGAGTCAAACAAGATAAATTATATAAATCAGATTTTGATTTATTATTAGAAGAAGTAGAAAAAGGAAGTAGAAAACAATGAGTGAAAATACAATGAATATTAACTGGTATCCAGGACATATGGCAAAAACAAGAAAACAAATAATAGAAGACTTAAAATTAGTAGATATAGTAATAGAATTATTAGATGCTAGAATTCCAATTTCTAGCCAAAATCCTGATATTGCAGAGATTATAAAAGGTAAAAAGAAAATAATTGTGTTAAATAAATGTGATTTAGCAGATGAAAAGGAAAGTCAAAAATGGGTATCAAATTTTGAAAATAAAAATATTCCAGCAGTATTAGTAGATTCAAATAGTGGAAAAGGAATTGAAAATGTTATTAGAAAAATAGAAAAAATTATGGAAGATGAAACAGAAAAACAGGCTAAAAAAGGTAGAGTTGGAAGAAAAATAAAAGCAATGATAATTGGAATTCCAAATGTTGGAAAATCATCTTTTATAAATAGAATATCAAAAAGAACAACAGCAGAAGTAGGAAATAAACCGGGAGTGACTAAACAAAAACAATGGATTCGTATTAATGAAAAAATAGAATTACTTGATACTCCAGGTGTATTATGGCCTAAATTTGAGAATGAAGAAGTTGCTTTACATTTAGCTTTTACAGGAACTATAAAAGAAGATGTATTAGAAAGAACAGAAGTTGCATACAGTTTAGTAAAATTTTTATTAGAAAATGCAAGAGAAAATCTTTGTAATAGATATGGATTAACAAAAGAATATATAGAAGAAGTTTTAAATAGGGATAATCCGGAAAACTTTAATATTTATGATATTATGTTAGAAATAGGAAGAAAAAGAGGTTGTATAATATCTGGCGGAAATATAGATGAAGAAAAAACTGCTAAAATAATATTAGATGAGTTCAAAAATGGTAAATTAGGAAAAATAACTATAGAAAGGGTTAAATAATGGAAGAATTAATAGAAAGAAGAAGAGAAAAACAAGACGTAAATATGATGTCACCACTTACTTGGGCATATATAGGTGATTGTGTTTTTGAATTATATGTAAGGCAAGAACTAATTAATAAAACAAATTTAAAACCACATAAATTACATATAGAAGCTATAAAATATGTAAAGGCAAAAAAACAAGCAGAGATTTTACAAAAAATATTTCCAAGATTAACTAAAGAAGAACAAGATATAGTAAGGCGTGGAAGAAATAGCGAAAATCATCATTTACCTAAAAATGCAAGTGTAGAAGAATATATGTATTCAACAGCTTTTGAATCTTTGATTGGATATTTGTATTTATCTAAACAAGATGAAAGATTAAAAGAAATTTTAAGTTTAATTGAGGTAAAACCACTTGACTAACACTAAAAAAAATGGTATAAATAAAAAGTGCCTGATATGGCCCCTTGGTCAAGCGGTTAAGACGCCACCCTCTCAAGGTGGAATCATGGGTTCGATTCCCGTAGGGGTCACCACTTAAGAAAGCTCTAGTTTATTACTAGAGTTTTTTTCTTTCTTCTATTGAAATATTTGCTTTATAATGGTAGGATATATATAAATTTGAGAGGAGAAAATTTCTATGGAAAAAATATTAAAAAATAAAGAAAAATTAAAAAATATTGCAGTAATAGTTTTAGTAATTTTAATGTGTGGAATTATATTTTTTTATCAGACAAAAAAAGTAGGTTTCCATGAAGATGAAGGTTACACAATTGCATCATCTGTTAATCCAACAAATGGACTAATGGAAGCATATGAGGCAGGTGTAGATGGACCTGTTTGGAAAACTCGTGATTTTGTTAGAGATTATGTTACATTAGCACCAGAAAATATATTTAATTTTTGGGCATTATATCATAACCAAGCTGGAGATAATCATCCACCACTATTTTATACATTAGTGCATTTTTCTACACTATTTTTTGGAGGACAATTTTCTAAATATTCAGCATTTATAGTAAATATTATTGCATTTGCATTAAGTTGTTTTGTAATTAGAAAAATTCTTAAAATATTAAATAAAGATAATTTAACAATACCTGTTTTGATATTTTATGGACTCTCAATGGGAACAATGTCTATGGTAATATTCCAAAGAATGTATATGCTACTTACATTTTTTATCATTCTTTATTTTTACTATAGTATTAGAATATATTTAAATAATTTTGAACTGTCAAAGGAATTATTAATAAAACTGGGATTTACTACAGTTTTAGGATTCCTTACTCAATATTATTTTGCAATTTATGCATTTTTAATATTTGCAATTATGGCAATTGTAATGATAAAAAGAAAAATGTATAAAAATGCAGCAAAATATTTAGGATTTCATGTGCTATATGCAGTAATAGGAGTATTATTATTTGTACCTTGTATATATCATTTATTCTTTACAGATAGGGGATTGAAAAACTTAGCAAATAGTCAATACTTTGAACATTTAATAGACTATGTTAAACATTTTGCATATGCATTTTCTATAAAAGATAATATGATATTAATATGTGTAGTATTATTGGTATTTTTAGCAGGAATAATTTATTGGTTTAAAAAATCAGATAAAAGAACAGTAGTATTACTTACAACTGTGCCAAGTGTAATTTACTTTTTCTTGGTTATAAAACTAACATCATTCCAAGAACTTAGATATATAATGCCAGTTATTCCTTTTTGTACACTTGCATTCTTCTTTGTTTTAGATAACTTACTACAGTTTAAATATAAAAATATAGTAATAACAGTAATTGCAATTGTTTTAGTTGTAAATGGAATGATTTTCTCAAAACCAAAATTCTTGTATGAAGAGTATGCTAAATGTTTAGAAATAGCAGAAGAAAATAAAGATAAATCATTTGTTTATATTTATGATAATTTCTTTAATCATATGCAAAGTATTCCAGAAATGATGATTTATGAAAAGACTTTAATTGTAAATGTAAATAACAATGATATGCAATATCTATTAAATAATGAAGAGTTAAAAGATGAAGATTCATATATTTTATGCATTAAATCATATATGGATAATGAAGCTATATTAAATGAAATAACAGAAAATACTGATTTTAAAAACGTAACACAATTATTTGAAGGAGATAATTCTTCAGAAAAAATAAGTAATAATTTATATTTAGTTTCAAAATAAAGTGAAATAAGAAAATTATTCT
>CALXFC010000017.1 GCA_944387485.1 uncultured Clostridia bacterium | reverse complement strand
TGGTACTTTTCGTACCGCTTAGGTTTTTCTCTAAAGGATTTTTGTTTATTTTTCAATGTACTTTTTATGTTCCCTTTGTGCGGAACGATTTTTATTATACATTAACTTTTTTCCTTTGTCAACACTTTTTTAAAATATTTTTAAAATATTTTTTAAAAAATTTTATTTTGTATTTTTTTTACACGTTTTTTAATTTTATCAGTTTTCCTCTATCTTTAGAATCAACTGGTTTACAAGCCCGTTTTCATCATAATTAACACTTATATTATATTTATTATTAACACTCTTATCTAAAAACGCCGTTAATGTATTCACCACTTCCTCATTTCCTTGACCTCTTACTATATTTAACCTCAATTCACTTCCAGATATTATTTCCATACTCTCTATATTATCTTTTATTACTTGAATAGCATTTTTTACACTTTTTGCTTCTAAACCTTCTCCTTGTAATAATTCAAAATTATAATTAAATCTGTTTTTTTCTGTTTCTGTTATTCCATTTGAATCTAATACAGTAGAATCTTTCATTAATTCTATTCCTATTAGCATATTTTCTATATCTTGATAAACAATTTTTTCTTTAACCGATTCTACTTCTGAATTCAATCCATTTCTTACTGTATTCATTATTTCTTTTAGTTGATCATCATTTAGTTCATTTAGATTTACTTTACCTTCGCTATCAAAATTTTTGATTTCTTCTAAACTTTCTATTATATCTATATCTTCTATTAAACTTACTTCAACTTTTTTGTCATCTACTTGGTATTCAATACTATAATTTTGATTTCTTGAAAGATTATTTACTTGTTGTTCTTTTTTTACTAAAAGTTTAATTCCTTTGTCGCTATCTTGAACATAAATAGATAAATTATTATTATTATAATCTAATGTAATTCTATATTTTTCCTCATCTTCATTAGTAATTAACAATTCTTCATAGCTTCTTTCATTCGATTGTAAAAAATCTATGTTTGTTTGATACTCTTCTGTTTCAACTCTTGTTCTTAAGGTGTTTCCATTATTCTCATATACTATTATTCTAGTCTCATCTGCTCCAATATTATTTTGCTTAATTTTATTTATTGTTATATCTATTTTATTTACTATGTTATCTCTCACATTAAAATCAATATTTCCTAATGTTATTTCATTTAATTTATTTTGCAAAACATCAAATTTTGCAAGAATTATTTCATCTTGTTCAATATTTTCTAGAAGATTTATATATATATCATTCAATTGCTCTTTTGTTAATGTTAATATATAAGCATTTGCAACATAATTTTGACCATTTATAGTTATATTCTGCTTGGTTTGCTTACTAAAATTTTCACTTGACACATTTTGGCTTATTATACCTATATACTTTTCACTCAAAGTTGCTAGTTCATCATCTGTAAATTTCATTTTATCCAAAATTTCTGAATCTAAAGTTACTGAATCAGGTATATTTTGTATTTCTTCTTCAGTATATCCCATTTTTCTAAACAATTCTTTTAAATTTGTATTTTCAGATACTAAATATTGATTAAATAAATCTGTAAACTTTATACCGTAGTCACTAGAAGAATGCAAATATTCTACTTGTGCCACTTGCTCATTGCCTTTTAATAATTTCATATTTCTATAATCATATTGACTATTATTATCTGTTTGTCCCTCTACTGAAAACTTCAATTGATTAACACTATTGTTTACATTTTCATCAGTAGTTCCTACGTTTTCAGTGTAAATTACATTTGCTTGCATATTTATATTATAAGGATTGGTCTTTAATTGCTCATCATATTCCGTATCATCTAATATGGATTCTAAAGATTTTAAATTATCAACATTATTTCCAATATATTTTACAAATAAAGTTTGACTTGATTTAAATAAATCTGTAGTTAAATATAAAACCAAAAACATTATTCCTATAACTAATATGACTGCTAGTATCGCTATTATCAAAATTAATCTTCTTTTTTTCTTTGTTATCATTTTTCTTATTTCTCCTTTCTTACATCTTTTGTAATCTTTGCCTTAAAGTTTCATATATCACAATGCCTGTTGATACAGACGCATTTAATGATGTTACCTTTCCCATCATTGGAATTTTAACTAAGAAATCACAATTTTTTGTAACTTTATTACTCATCCCACTTCCTTCATTTCCTATTACAATTCCTATTGGACCAGTTAAATCTTGTTCATAATAATATTTATCAGTATTAATATCTGTCCCACAAATCCACAAACCTTCTTTTTTTAATCTTTCAATTGCATCAGTTATATTTGTAACTCTTGCAACTAACATATGTTCTACTGCTCCCGCAGAAACTTTTGCAACTGTACTATTTACTCCTGCCGCTCTTCGTTTAGGAATTATAACTCCATGTACTCCTGCAGTTTCTGCTGTTCTAATTATTGAACCTAAATTATGTGGATCTTCTATTCCATCTAATATTAATACAAATGGATCTTCATTTCTTTCTTTTGCTCTATTTAAAATATCTTCAATTTCACAATATTCAAAAGGTGGAACTATTGCAATTACTCCTTGGTAATTTTTATTTTGTGCCATTTCTTCCATTTGTTTTTTATCTTTTTCTACTATTATAATTCTTCTTGTCTTTGCCATAGCAATTATTTTATGAATAGACCCATGTTTTTCACCTTTTTCTATAAATATCTTATTTATATCTTTACCACTTTCTAATAATTCTATGACCGAGTTTCTTCCTTCTACTTGGTCATTATAATTTTCTTTATTTTCCATCTATATTCTCCTAATTATCATCATCTAATTTTAATACTGATAAAAATGCCTCTTGTGGAATTTCTACATTTCCAATTTCACGCATTTTCTTTTTTCCTCTTTTTTGTTTCTCTAATAATTTCTTCTTTCTAGTTATATCTCCACCATAGCATTTAGCTAAGACATCTTTTCTTAAAGCTGAAATAGTTTCTCTTGCAATTATTTTTCCACCAACTGCTGCTTGAATAGGAATTTTAAATAATTTTCTTGGAATTACTTCTTTTAGTTTTTGAACCATTTTTCTTCCCCTATCATATGCGCTATCTTTATGAACTATAAAACTTAAAGCATCTACTATTTCTCCATTTATATAAATATCTAATTTTACTAAGTTTGCTCTTCTATATTCTTTAAACTCATAATCAAGTGATGCATACCCCTTTGTTTTAGAT
Organism: uncultured Clostridia bacterium; assembly: GCA_944387485.1. Classification (GTDB taxonomy): domain Bacteria; phylum Bacillota; class Clostridia; order TANB77; family CAG-508; genus CAG-269. Next base: position 20,706 of record CALXFC010000017.1, on the reverse strand, counting down.
TTTAGATTATCAAAGAAATCATATATTATTTCATTTAAAGGCATTTCATATATTAATGTAACTCTATTTTCATCTAAGTATTTCATATCTATATAAATACCTCTTCTTCTTTGACAAAGTTCCATAATATTTCCTATGTATTCTTTAGGTGTTAATATATTTGCTGTAACAAAAGGTTCTTCTATATATGAAATTTCTTGAGATGTTGGTAATTCCTCTGGATTATATAAGTCAATAACTTGTCCATCTGTTTTATATACTTTATAAATAACTGATGGTGCTGTTGTAATTAGTCCTAAATCAAATTCTCTATCTAATCTTTCTTCTATTATTTCTAAATGTAATAATCCTAAAAAACCACATCTAAAACCAAAACCCAAAGCCGCTGATGTTTCTGGTTCATATTCTAATGATGCATCATTTAATTTTAATTTTTCTAATGCTTCTTTTAGTTCTTCATATTGACTTCCATCTACAGGATATAATCCACAATATACCATTGGTGTTACCTTTTTATATCCTTTTAATGGTTTATCAGCTGGATTATCTTTTAAAGTTATTGTATCCCCTACACGTATATCTGCAATATTTTTAATACTAGCTGCAATATACCCTACTTCTCCTGCTTTTATCTCTTGAACTGGCATATGTGAACCTGGTATAAAATATCCTACTTCTGATACAACAAATTCTTTATTTGTCGCCATCAATTTTATTTCGTCTCCTACTTTTACCTTTCCATCAAATACACGAACTGATGCAACCGCTCCTTTATAACTATCATAATAAGAATCAAATATTAAGCATTTTGTTTTTGCATTTTCATCACCTTTAGGACAAGGCAAATCTGTTACTATTCTTTCTAATACTTCTTCAACATTTAAACCAGTTTTAGCAGATATGCATGGTGCTGATTGTGCTGGTATTCCTATTATATCTTCTATTTCTTTTTTTACTTCATCTACTCTTGCATTTGGTAAATCTATTTTATTTAAAACTGGTAATATCTCCAAATTATTATCTATTGCAAGATATACATTTGCAAGCGTTTGTGCTTCAACTCCTTGGCTACTATCTACTACTAAAATAGCTCCATCACAAGCAGCTAAACTTCTTGATACCTCATAATTAAAATCCACATGTCCTGGTGTATCTATTAAATTAAATATATATTCCTCGCCATCTTTTGCTTTATATACCATTCTTACTGCTTGAGATTTTATTGTAATTCCTCTTTCTCTTTCTATTTCCATATTGTCTAAAACTTGGTCTTCCATTTCTCTTTTAGAAAGTGAACCTGTCATTTCAATCATTCTATCTGCTAAAGTAGATTTTCCATGGTCTATATGTGCAATTATACTAAAATTTCTTATATTTTCTTGTCTCATATTTCCTCCTATTGCTTTATTATGAAAGAATTTTACCATAAAATTAATAAAATCTCAATAGTTTTGAAAACCATTATATAAATTATACACCTTCTTATATCCCATTTCTTCTAATTCCTCTTGGGCTTTTTTACTTCTTGTTCCACTTGAACAATATACAATTATATTCATATTTTTATTTGGTAGTAGCATTCCTGCTTTTTTCTTAATATCATATTCTGGAAGAAGTATTGCACCTTCCATATGTCCTTCTTCATATTCTTGTTCACTTCTTACATCTACTAATATAGCACCTTGTGATAATATAGAATCCATTTTCTTTTCATCTATATCATATTTATCTATATTGCGGTCTTTATTTCTTATAAATAAAGATTTAACTTTTGATAACATTAAAACACCTTCTTTTTTATTACATTATATGTATATTTTTTTCTAAAGTTATCCACAATTAATAATTTTATCCACTTCTATTTTTTTACATTATACCTTTATTTCTATTATTTTTCTACATTTTTATTTTTACATTTATATGACAAAAATATTTCACTATTTAATAACAAAACTCCGTCATTTTGTCATTTTAATTGATTTTTTCTTGTTTTTCTCTCTTTTTCTCCTTTTTTCGCATGTTTTTATTACTTTTTTATTTCATTTTTCTTACAATTATGTTATCTTTTCACTATTATGTAACTTCCTTTTTTCGTCTTTTTGTAATAATATATGTGTATAACTTCATGTGGAAACTGTGGATAACTTTGTGAATAACTAAAAATAGTCATTTTTCGTTCACGAGTTGTTCACAATTAAATTTGGTTTATATAATATTCTTTATTTTGCAATTTTTTATGTGTACTTATTTTTTGTTTTCCTGTTTTTTGGGACGGAGCAAAAAAACAGCAACAATATCAATTGCTACTGTAAAAATAGTTCTATCAGTCTTTTTGAATTATTATTTAATATATTATATAATAAAAAATTACTTGTTTGATGTTATTTCTAACATTTCTGCTTTTAACTTTTCTATTTTTTCTTTACTTAAATGCGTATATTTTATTATTTCTTCATCTTTCATTCCGTTTTTTATCATTTCTTTGGCTACACTTATTTTTCCTTCATTTCTTAACATTTCATTTTCTTCTAATACCATTTGTTCTACTGCTAACACACTACCACCTTCTTTATTTTATTTTTTTCTTTAGCTCTTTAATTTTTTCTATAGGTAATCCACTAATTTCACTTACTGTTTCTATTGAATATCCTCTTTTTAACATATTAATACACATAATATTTTTTCCTTCACGTCTTCCTTCATTTCTTAACATTTCATTTTCTTCTAACACCATTTGTTCTACCGCTAACATATTACCACTTCCTTTTTTTACTATTTTTTCCATAATTTCTTTTGTTATTTTACTTTCTAATTTTTCTCTAACACTAAATACTTCACTATATATACGATGTCTTTTTCTCTTCTTCTTTTATTTTTTCATTAATTTCAAAAAATGTTTTTATTAAATCTGTTGTACTTTTCTCTTTTTCTATTAACATTATTTTACTTAATATTCCTTCTTCTTTTAGTAATTCTTCTTTTGTATAATTATTTACATCTACTAATGTATAATACCCAAGTGTTCCTAACTCTATTTCTTCTTCTTTTATTTTTTCTTCTTCAAATAGTCTTTCTTGCATTTCTTTTATATAATTTTTTGCTGTCCATTTTTCTTTTCCTGTGTATAATACTATTGGAATTACCAAACATTCTTTATCTTCTTTTTTAGGATTTTCTACTTCATTTGCTCTCATTATTTCTATTTGATAGTTTAATATCCTATATGCCATCCTATAGTCTACTTTTATTAGATGTTCTATTAATATTACTACATTTAATCCTTTTATTTTATATACAATATCTGCTTCTCTATATCTTAACTCTGTTGTTACAAAACTATTTTGTGACACTACCAAGTCGCTTGGTTTTAATTTTATCCCTATAGCCTTACTTATAAATCTTGCTGCTTCCTCCTTAATTTGAAATACTCTTTTTATTATTTGGGAATGTCCTTCATCTATGTTACTTTTGTTTTTATTAAATTCTTCCTTTTCTTTAGTATATTTTTTTACTAAAGCCATAAACACTGGGTCTTTTATGTATTTTTCTATTTTTATTTTTGTTTCCATTTTTATCATCTCCTAATATATTATTTATTTCAAAAGCAATATTTACTTTTAAATAAATATAGTAATTTTCTTATACTTTCCTACGTTTTTCTTAGTTTTTCTCTTTCTTTTGTACTTTTTGTTCACCTCCTCTTTTTGTTTTTCTTTCTTTTTTTCAGGAATTAGTTGTGTAAGATTTAAAATACTTTTCACACAACTACTTAGAATTAAAATTCTTTTATATTAAAACATAAATATTAAAAGAAGTCAAGAGTAAAAATAAACTTTTCATCGCAAAAACTGACATAATTCGACAAAAAAACTAGTAAGTTTTTAAATACTTACCAGCTTTAACAAATTTTTCTATTTTAAAGCAAAATAAACAATAGCAATTATTTCAAGAATTGTAATAAGTGGAAAACCAATAACAAACTGAACTTTTTGTGTTTTATGGCGGAAAACATACATACCAGCAGTAGTACCAATTCCACCACCAATAGCAGTTATAATAAATAAAGTTTTTTCAGGAATTCTCCAAGCTCCTTTTTTAGCCTTTCTTTTATCCAGCCACATAATAAAAAAGCCAAATAAATTAATTATTACTAAATAAATTGTTATATTTTGCCACGTAAATATTTCTTGCATTTTCTTTCCTCTTTCTATTTTTAAATAAACATATAAGTAAGTTTTTAGATTAGGTACTTTTTCGTAGGGAAATTAAGGGTAGAAAAAGTACCGGTAAGCAACCGCTTAAATCTAAAAACTTACTAAAAATCCCTGTATAAATGTGTCCCAGATTATCCATTTTTGGTAAGTTGGAAAACGTCCCCAATTCAAGCAAACAAACTCATTTGATTGCTTTGGCTCATTCCCTTTAAGCAGCCATATTTTTTAAGTAAATCTGTAACTGAATTTCCTACTTTTGAACGTATTTTTAAATCATCAATAGACATGAACTTTCCTTCTTCTCTTGCTTTAACAATACCTTCAGCTGCAACTGTTCCAAGTCCTGGTATACTATTTAGTGGTGGTCTTATTGCTCCATCTTCCACCAAGAATTTTGTTGAATGAGATTTGTATAAATCAATTGGTAAGAAATTAAAACCTCTTTCATACATTTCTAATACTAATTCTAGTATAGCATACATATTTTTATCTTTAACTGAAGCCGCATTTCCTTCTAAGTCTATTTCTTTCATTTTATTTTTAACTTTTTCTTCACCAAAAATCATACAGTCACTATCAAACTCATCTGCTCTAATAGAGAAGAATGCTGCATAATATGCTAAAGGCTGATGTACTTTAAACCATGCTATTCTAAAAGCATTAGTTACATAAGCTGCTGCATGTGCCTTTGGGAACATGTATTTTATTTTTTCACATGATTTAATATACCAATCTGGCACATTATGTTCTTTCATTAAAGCTTTATACTCTTCCCATTTAGGCTCTTTTCCTTTTGCTACTTTTCCTTTACGCACAGCTTCCATTATTTTAAATGCATCATTAGGTGGTAATCCCATTTTTATTAAGTAAATCATTATATCATCACGACAACAAATTGCATCTTGAAGTGTTACTGTTCCATCTTCAATTAATTTCTGTGCATTTCCAAGCCACACATCTGTACCATGTGATAAACCAGAAATTCTAATTAACTCATCAAAAGTTGTAGGCTTTGTATCCACAAGCATTCCTCTTACGAATTTTGTTCCAAACTCTGGAATACCATAACTTCCTACTTCTGAGTGTATTTGTTCAGGTGTAACTCCCAAAGCTTTTGTTGAACTAAATATTGACATTGTTTCTTTATCATCTAGTGGAACTTTTCTTGGGTCTATTCCCGTAATATCTTGAAGCATTCTTATTACTGTTGGATCATCATGTCCTAGTATATCTAGTTTAAGTAAGTTTTGGTCTATTGAGTGATAATCAAAATGTGTTGTTATAATATCTGAATTTGGATCATCTGCTGGGTGTTGAACTGGACAAAATTCATAAATTTCTCTTCCTTTTGGTACAACTATGATTCCACCAGGGTGTTGCCCTGTCGTTCTTTTTATTCCTGTACATCCTTTTGCTAATCTTTGTGTTTCTGCTCTATTTATTGGAATATTTCTTTCCTCAAAGTATTTTTTAACATATCCAAATGCTGTTTTATCTGCCACAGTTCCTATCGTTCCTGCTTTAAATGTTGTTCCTTTTCCAAAAATTACTTCTGTATATTTATGTGCTTTTGCTTGATATTCTCCAGAGAAGTTTAAGTCTATATCTGGCTCTTTATCTCCATTAAACCCAAGGAATGTTTCAAATGGTATATCTAGTCCATCCTTATCTAATTTATGACCACACTTAGGACATGTTTTATCTGGTAAATCATATCCATTTTTATATCCATAGTCTGTAAAGTCTGAGTATTTACAATTAGGACATCTATAATGAGGTGGAAGTGAGTTTACTTCTGTTATTCCTGTCATGTTTGCAACAAATGATGAACCAACTGAACCTCTTGAACCTACTATATATCCATCTTCATTTGATTTCCATACTAGTTTTTGTGCAATTATATACATAACTGAGAATCCATTTTTTATAATAGATTCTAGTTCTTTATCAAGTCTTGTTTGTACTATTTCTGGTAATGGATCTCCATATAATTCATGTGCTCTTTTATATGCAATATCTTTAATTGTTTGTTCACAACCTGGAATATGTGGAGGACATTTTTCTGGTGAAATTGGACTTATCTTATCACACATATCTGATATTTTATTTGTATTTGTTACTACTACCTCATACGCTTTTTCCTTTCCTAAATAGCTAAATTCTTCTAACATTTCTTCAGTTGTTCTTAAATATAATGGTGCTTGATTATCTGCATCTTTATACCCTTGTCCTGCTTCTAATATACGTCTATATATTTCATCTTGTGGATCCATAAAGTGAACATCACATGTTGCAACAACTGGTTTATTTAGTTTTTCTCCCAAAGCTACTATTTTTCTATTTATATCTCTTAGAGCTTCTTCATCTTTTACAACTTCATTTCTTATTAAGAAATTATTATTTCCTGTTGGTTGTATCTCTAAGTAGTCATAAAAGTTTGCAATTTCTTCTATTTCTTCATCTGTTTTTCCAAGTTCTATCGCTTGGTATAATTCTCCAGCTTCACATGCACTTCCTAAAATTAAGCCTTCTCTATATTTTTCTAATAAGCTCTTTAAAATACGAGGTTTTCTATAAAAATATTTTATATGTGAATATGATACTAATTTATATAAATTACGTAATCCTATATAATTTTTAGCTAAGATTATTGCATGATATGTTTTTAATTTTTTATATTCTTCTTTTTTAGCTTCTTCTGTTCTACTTACTCTATCAATATCATCTATCTTTTTTGCTCCACGTTTAGCTAGCATATCTAGCATTACATTAAATACTTTTACAGTTGTATCAACATCATCTAATGCCCTATGTGCTACTTCTACTTTTATTCCTAAGTTTTCTGCAATTTTCCCTAATTTATATTTTTTATATTCTGGGAACAAGTCTTTTGCTAAACTTAATGTATCTACATATGTATAATCAAATTCATATCCTAGATTTTTAGCATTTTGTTTTAAAAAGCCTACATCAAATCCTGCATTATGTGCAACAATTACTGAATCTCCTAAAAATTCTAATATTTTAGGAAATACTTTATCTATTGTTTCTGCATCTTTTACCATTTCATCTGTGATATGTGTTACTTCTGTTACTCTTTCTGGTATATGTTTTTCTGGATTTACAAAACATGAGAATTCATCTATTACTTCTCCGTTCTTTACTTTCATTATTCCAACTTCTGTTATTTTCTCTGCTGTTGCTGAAAATCCTGTTGTTTCTAAATCTAGTACACAATATGTTGTATTTAAATCTTGTCCTTTTGAATTTTCTACTGCTGGATTCTTATCTGGTGCTAAATATGCTTCCATTCCATAGATTATTTTTATATCTGGATTATCATATCCAAGTAATTTATGAGCTTCTGGGAATGCTTGTACTACTCCATGATCTGTTATTGCAATTGACTTCATTCCCCATTTCATTGCTCTTTTTATTAAATCTGTTGCTGATGTCATGGCATCCATTTGGCTCATTTGAGTATGCATATGTAGCTCTACTCTCTTAACTTCTGAATTATCCATTCTTATTTCTTTTTTCAACCCTTCTGTTTCTACAATTGTATTTACCATTACTGATAATTCATTTGAGAAACTATCCATAGATGCTGTTCCTGCTACTTTTACTCCTTTTGCACCAGTTATTCTTTTCATTATTTTCTTAGCTTTATCTTTTTCTAAAAACGCTTTACAAGTTATTGTACTTGTTCCATCATATAAGTCAAAACTAAATAATGTTTTCCCAGATTTTAGAGTTCTATCCTCTGAATATATTACCTCTCCTTGTAAAGCTATTTTTCCATCATCTACACCTAAATTTTCTACTTTTACTAAAGGCTCTGTTATATTCATTGAACTTCCTAATATAAGTGGTGTGCTTTCATCTTCTTCTGGCATTTCTGGAAATTCATTTTCTGTTGCTATTATTATATTGGCAATTACTGTTACATCACCTGCATATGTATCTACCCCTGCTTTTCCTGTTACTTTTATTGCTTTTGCATTATCTATTTTCTCTATCATTTCTTGACCTTCTTTTAGGTCTTTTGCAAATGATTTTATTGTAAGCCTTCCTGTTCCGTCATAAATATCAAATATTAACATTCCTTTTCCTGATTTGGTTTCACGCACATTTGATGTTATAACTCTTCCTTCTAATGTTACTCTTCCTGAATCTGCACTCAATTCTTTTATTGCTATATACTTTTCCTTTGCCTTTGATGGTTTTCCCATAATATATTCTACATTTACTGCTTCTGGTTCTATTTCTGGTTCTATATTTTCAGGAACATAATCTTCGTCTCCTGGCATCCTATAATCTGGATCAACATATTCTTCTGGAACAGTAACTTTAATCTCTTCATGTTTTTTATTTTCCTCTTCTATATGTGCTTCTATTGCAGCTTCTTCCTCTTCAATCCTATGTTTCATTCTTTCTATTTCTTCTTTTGAGATTTCTTCTCTTAATTCTATAGTATATCTATCTCCAAAAAGATTTTCTATAACATGTAAAAGTTCTTTATCTGTTTTCTTAGCACGCAAAAATTCTGCACCTTTTATATGCATTTTAACTAATATATCCTTTCCATTTACTTCTACATCACTTTTAAGCAAAAGCATTGGTTTCATTAAAGGATATTTATGTGCCATATATGCTATGATATTTTTCCATTCAGAAACAATGCTCTTTTTTTCAACTGCATCATGATATTTTATTTTCATTTCTATATTATTAAAGTGAAATCTTTCAGTTAAAAATTTTTCAAAATACCATATTTCTTTTATTTCTATATATTCATCATAATACATTACTACTTCTAATGTATTTGTTCTTTTATGTACATTTAAAGCCACTATTTGTGCATATTTTATATTAGAATTTGTTTTATAATCACTAAATACTTCCCCTATCTTTTTTGCCCCCAAATTTTTCATCTCCTAACAGATTGTATTCTACCATAAAACAAAAATTAAAAAAAGCGAACAAAGAAAAAAATATATAAAATTAGTTTATAAACTTAATTTATAAACTAATTCCTGTTTTTCGGGACGGAGGAAAAATACAGGATTTATAAATTACTATTTTATTTTTTGTTATTTAGAAATTTTGTAACACATTTTTTTTAAATTCATAAGATATATCATACAAAGGAAACAACAAAAGAAAACATATTGTTAATTGGAAGGGGGTTTAGACTATGCCAGAGAACAGAGGATGCGGTGGATTCGGATTTGGTGATGATTGTTGCTGGATTATAATCCTTATTTTATTAATTTGCTGCTGTTGTGGTGGTAATAGAGGTGGATGTTGCTAATCCTTCCTTAATTTTAAAAGGAGCTCCAATATGGAACTCCTTTTTCTTATATTTTATTTAAATCTTTTTCCTTTATGTTTTTTTCTTGATGCTCTTTCTTGGTCATGATAAATATTTGAATTATCATAATCATCTAAAAATTGTTTTCTTGCTTCTTCTTTTGTCCAAACTTCATCATCATCTTTATTTTCTATGTTATTTGTATTATCTTTTTCATTTTCATCATTTACAAAATCATCATCATTTAATCCTGAAAATGGTACTGTATACTCTTCTGCCCAAGTCTTATTTCTTTTATGTCTAATAATTAATGCAATTATAACTATTAAAACAATAACTCCTGCTACTGCTCCTATTATTATCATTTTTTGTCTTTCTTCTTTTTGTCTTGCCTCTTCTTGTTCTCTTGCAATTGCTTCTTCATCTACTAAACTTTTATTTACCGTTACTTGATATGTAGCAACATTTTCACCATCTGCATCTGTTACTAAGATAGTTATAATATTTTCTCCCTCTTTTAATTCATCATTTCCTGTTACTTCTACTACATAGTCTGGATTTGTTGCTGTTGTTTCAACATTAAGTTCAGTTCCTTCCCCTATATATTTTGCTGTATACTCATAAACATTTGTACTAAATGTTGGAGACAATTCTAAATCTCCTATTTTTAAAGAAGATAATCCTTCTCCTGAAGCTACTTCCGTTTCTGTATTCTCATCTGAACTATCAGCACTTTCTCTTGTTACTTGTATAGTATATATTTTTTCTGTTCCATCTTCTGCTGTTACTACAATTGATAAATCATTCATTCCTTCTTCTAGTGTTTTAGTTCCTAATCCACTAACTTTTGCATTACTATCTTGTGCTGTTCCATAAACTTCTACTTCTTCCACATCTGCTGGAACTGTTACTTTATATGTAGTAGTTCCTGACTTAAATCCTGTAAAATCATATTCAGTTGGTCTAATACCTAGCATTTTTAAATTAGCATTACTAGACTCTTCTTCTGTCGCTCTTGTTTGTGCACTAGTATTACTTGTATTAGAAGTTGAATTACTACTATTGCTTGAACTATTAGTATTTGTATTAGAACCATTTGTGACATTTTCTGTTGCTGCTAAATATTTCACTCTTTCAGCTCTTTCCAATTTAGAAGAAGTTGTTAATACTACTCCTAAATAGCATAATATACTAATTAATAAAATTGCAACTGTTAATAATATTAAACTTTTTATATTTTTCTTTCGATATTCCATAATTATCCTCCTTAATTTTCATTAGTTGATATTTGCATTATATCATTTACGATTTTTTTCGTCAATAAATTTCAAAATATTACAAATATTAATATTATGACAAAAGATTTTTGTCAAAATATTTGTTTTTATTTCTATTAATGATATAATAATAAAAAAACTTATAGGAGGACGATCAAAATGATAGAACTACTTGCTCCTGTAGGAGATTTTGAATGTTTAAAAGCTGCTGTTCAAAATGGTGCAAATAGTGTATATTTTGGATCTGATTTTAGTGCAAGAGCTTTCGCACATAATTTTAACGAAGAAACACTTAAAAAAGCTATTGAATATGCAAAAATTCGTGGAGTAAAAACAAATTTAACATTAAACACATTAATAAAAGATGATGAATTTAATGATGCATTATTACTCGCATCAAAAGCATATGAATATGGAATCGACGCAATAATCGTTCAAGACTTAGGTTTAGCAAGAAAGCTAATAAAGCTATTTCCTAATTTACCAATTCACGCAAGTACTCAAATGACTGTCCATAACCTAAATGGTGCATTAGAATTACAAGATTTAGGATTTAAAAGAGTAGTTTTAGCAAGAGAATTGTCATTAGATGAAATTAAATATATTTGTAAAAATACTAAAGTAGAAATTGAATGTTTTGTCCATGGAGCTTTATGTATTTCTTATTCTGGGCAATGTTTATTTTCTAGTATGTTAGGTGGCCGTTCTGGAAACAGAGGTAAATGTGCAGGACCTTGTAGACTTCCATATGAATTATTAGAAAATGATAAAACAATAGACTCTGGTTATCTGTTAAGTACAAGAGATTTATGTGGTTTAGATTATCTTCCTGATTTTGCCGACGCCGGTGTTAAATGTTTAAAAATAGAAGGTAGAATGAAATCACCTGAATATGTAGCAATAGTCACAAAAATTTATAGAAAATATCTTGATTTAGCAGAAAATAAAAAAGAAGAATATAAAGTTTCAAGTAAAGATAAAAAAATATTAATGCAAGCATTTAATCGAGGTATGACATCTTCTGGGCATTTAGATAATAGTGCAAATAAAAAGCTCGTATATAAAGAAAAACCAAATAATATGGGGTTATATATAGGAACTGTAAAAAAATATAATCAAAATAAAGGTTATATTACACTTGAATTAGAAGATAAAATAGAAATTGGTGACACTATAGCTATTGAAAATCGTTCAGGAAGTTATAAAATTTCAGAACTTATGGAAAATGGCAAAAATATTAAAGAAACAAATATTGGTCAAACAGTAACAATAGGAAGAATTAAAGGAAATATACAAAATGGATATAAAATATATAGGCTTGCATCAAAAGAACTTACAAAACAAGCAAAAGAAAGTTATCAAGGTGAAAATAGAAAAGTTGCATTAAATTGTACAGTAACTATAAAAAAGAAACAACCTGTTGCAATTCATGTAACCTCTTGTAGTAATTTAGAACTTTATAAAAATTTATCAATTACATGTAACTTAGACTTTGTTCCAACACAAGCAAAAACAAGGCCTTTAGATAAACAAACAGTAATAAATCAAATATCAAAAACAACATCTTCACCATATTATTTTAAAAATATCAAAGTAGATATTGATGATGATGTATTTTTACCAAAACTAAGTATATTAAATGAACTAAGAAGAACCGTATTGGCAAATATTGGAAGCATTGCACAATCTAGAATTCATAGAAATATATCACAAAGTGTTTTAGAACAAATTAATAAAAAAGAAAATTCTACATTAAAAAATATGAGAACAATGGCAAAACTTTCTAAAAATCAAAAACCTAAAATATCATTATTATTAAATATTATTGATGAAAGTTTTGATTACAATAAATTAGAAAATGTTGATGATGTTTATATACCATTAAAATATTTTACAAATAAAAAATATGAACCTTGTTTAAAAGCTATTAGTAAAAAAATTGATACATATATTTATATGCCAACTATAGTTAAAGGAAACTATAAAAATTTATTTTTAGCAAATGCAGAGACTGCTGTTAATAAATATAATATTCAAGGTTTTGTAGTTTCTAATATTTGTAATTTTAAATTATTAGGTAGCTTGTTTAAAGACTTAAATAAATATTTTAAAATAATTTCTAACTATACATTTAATGTATTTAACTCTCAAACTGTATTAGAACTAAAAAAATTAGGAGTTAGTAAATTTACACTATCACCAGAACTTGATAAAAAAACAATTCAAGAACTTTGTAATTATAATTATTTACAAAAAGAATTAATTGTTTATGGTAAAGTTCCTTTGATACATATGAATTATTGCTTACTTGGAGAAACTAATAAATGTTATCCTACTTGTAAAGTAAGATGTCAAAATGATAAAACATATTATTTAAAAGATAGATTAAATATGAAATTTGAAATTATGCCTGATAATATTCAAACAGTAACAACTTTATTTAATAGTAAAACAACATCTATCTCACCTGAAGACTTTCAAATAGACTATGCACGAATTGACATTTTACATGAGACTATTCCTGAAATAAATAAAATAATAAAAACTGTAAAAGAAGGTAAAAAATTTCAAGGAAAAGAATATACAAGTGGTAATCTTAATAGAGAAATATAAAGCTGTTTTTCGGGACGGAGCAAAAAAACAGCTTTATCCTTTTCTTATCTTTTCTGTAATACTTTCCATTGTTCCTCTTGTTATATCAAAAAATTCTCTTATTTGTTTATACTTTATTTTTTTAACATTTTTTAGAAATTTTACCAATTTGATTAAAATAATTCTATTTGAAAAAATTTTGACTAAATCTATTTGCTCTTTTTTAACAAATTCTACTATGCCTTGTTTTACCTTATCTTCTACATTTTCCTCAATATCACAAAAAATATATTCAGTATAAGTATTGCTTACTATATCCTCATAATCACTTTTTGAAAAAATTTTATTTTCTTTTAATTGATTTTTTAGATATTTTTGTTTATAAAAATTATATGATGAAAATTTATAATCCTCACATCTTTTTACAATGTTTGCTTTTACAGGATTCATATGTATATATTTTATACAATTTACGAAATATGTCTTGCTATCAATAGCTTCGCTTAAAAATCTATCTTTAAAAACATATCCTTTTCTTCCATCTTTCATATAATTATAATATCTAGCATATAAACCATTTACAACTTGCATGACTTTTGATAAATCTTGAATTTTATCACTATTTAATAAGAAATGTGCATGATTATCCATTATACAATATGCTAGAATTTTTATATTATATTTTTTGCACAATTTATTCATTAGTTTTAAATATTGATTTTTGTTTCTTTCCTCTAGAAAAATATTTTCTTTATTTATTCCTTGTACAATCACATGAAAAAAAGAGGCATTATTTACTTTTCTTGCTAATCTTGAAATCGTAATCATCTCACTTTCTTTATATAAATTTTGCCCCTATTTTTATCCCTATTTTCCTGTTTTTTTACTCCGTCCCGAAAAACAGCTTTACATTATTTGCTTACTACTTAATTTGATTATTAAATCCATATTATCATCTTTTGCAGCTTTATTTTTCCTTATTGCCCCACATTTCTTACACTTAAATACTATCACGTATCCCTTCTTGCTGTCAATTTCCAAACTCACTGGCTCTAAATCTCCGATGACAAGTTTCCTGTCTATCACCTGGTTTTATATCAACATGTTTTGAATGTAGACAATATGGGCAATGGTTTCTTGAAGAATAACCAAGTTTTGGAACTTTTTTTCCACAATTATCACATATAAATTCTTCATCTTTTTTAACAAAATTTTTATTTTCCATTTTTATATTTATATCTCCTTTTTGATAGGAAGCTGTTTTTTTGCTCCGTCCCAAAAAACAGCTTTAATATTTACTTAATATTTAAAGTCTCCACCTCCAACAAATTCCTTTAACAAAGAGTTGGTTGGAACTTCACTTGCTGGAATTGATCTTATATATTTTAATATTCCTAGTAATCTTTGTGCCTCTGCATATTCTTTCTCTTCTTTTGTTATTTCTTTTAGCATTGGTGTTGCTAAACCTTTTAATACTCCCAATTCATAAATAAGTGATGTATTAAATATTACATCTGCTTCTTCTTGAAATGGAAATATATTTTCAACTTCTCCTCTTGTTACACTTGCCCATCCATCTATTGTATGTTTCGCTTTATATCCTCTAAACTGATAATCTCTTACTATTCTTCTTATTAATCTAACATCTGAAGATGATACTTTAGTATATCTATCCATATTTAAAACAGTTAATGCACTAATGTATATTTTGAATTTTTGATCTTTTGGTATACTACTTGTTAATCTATCATTTAAACAATGTATTCCTTCTATTACTAATACTTCATCTTCTTTTAATCTTAGTTTATTTCCTTTATATCTTTTTGTTCCTTCCACAAAGTCAAATTGTGGCATTTCTACTTCTTCTCCTGCTAATAATTTTGTTAAATGCTCATTAAATAATTTTAAGTCTATTGCTTCTATTGCCTCAAAATTATATTTTCCATCTTTATCTCTTGGCGTATCTTGTCTTTCTACAAAATAGTTATCTACTGATATTGTTACTGGTTTTATCTTATTTATTCTTAGTTGTATTCCTAATCTTTGTGCAAATGTTGTTTTTCCTGATGATGATGGTCCTGCTATTAATATCATTTTTATTTTTCTATCTTCTGCTATTTTGTCTGCAATATTTGCTATTTTCTTTTCATGCAAAGCTTCGTCTATCATTATTACATCTTTTATTGTTTTTTGTTTTACTGCTTCATTTAACATATATACTGCGTTCATTCCAAGTATTTTATGTATTTCATTATATTCGTCAAAAGCCCATTTTAATTTTTTATTTTGCATTAAACTAGGTAATTTATTTGGTTCTTCTACACTTGGATATCTAATTATTAAGCCTTTATCATATTTTACAATATTAAATGTTTTTATTACTCCTGTTCTATTTGCCATTATTCCATAACAATAATTGAAATAGTCCTCACAAAAATTCATATAAATTTTTTTATTTGATTTCAGCTCAAATTGAAGCAGCCCTCTTTTAGTATTTTTTTCTTTAAAGAATTTTTCCGCTTCTTCCCTATTCATTGTTATTTTTGTGATTGGTAAGTCTTTTTCAACAATCTCTCTCATTTGTTTATTTAATTCTTGTACAATTTCTTCTGTTACTTCTATATCTCCAATATCACAATATATTGCATTTGCCATCTGATAATTTACTGTTGCTCTATTATCGGGAAATATTTTTCTTAATGCTTTTGCAAATATAAATATTAATGTTCTTCTATATGCTCTTAATCCCTCTTTTGTAGATATATCTAATAATTCTATTTCTCCATCTTCATCTATTTTTTCATTTAAATCTACATATTCATTATTATAAATTGCACCTATAACTGTATATTTGCTATTTTTTATTTCTTCTTTTAAGGCTTCTGCTATTGTTTTTCCTTTTTCTACTTCAATGTTTTTATCTTTATATTGTATCTTCATAATCTTCCTCCTTTTTGTACTCATATATTTTATATTAAATCTTAATATTAGTCAAATATTAGTAATAAATTTACAAATTTTAGGATATACTTTTAATAATTATTCTAAAGGAGGTTTGTTTATGAACATAGAAAGAATAAATGATATCTTATCTCATGATGAGAAATGTGATGTGTTTTATAATGAACGAGTTGTTTGGATTCAAGGTGTGAACAGTGATATTGCCAAAGTTGGATTTGTTGATAATTTTGAAGAAAGAAATGTCCCTATTAGTGATTTATATGAAAAAAAATAAATTAGGAAGGCACAATACCTTCCTTCTAGTAACTGTTTTTTTGCTCCGTCCCCAAAAACAGGACTAAAATCTTTTTTAAATTTCTATTTTTTCTTCTATCCAGTTTTCTAAATCTTCTATTTTTACTCTTATTTGTTCCATAGTATCTCTATCACGTATTGTTACTGCTTCATCTTCTAATGTATCAAAGTCTATCGTCACACAATAAGGTGTTCCTATTTCATCTTGTCTTCTATAACGTTTTCCTATACTTCCTGTTTCGTCATAATCACACATGAATTTCTTTGCTAATTTTTCATACACCTCATTTGCTTTTTCTGATAATTTCTTAGATAAAGGCAAAACTGCTACTTTATATGGTGCTAAGGCTGGATGTAAATGTAATACTGTTCTTACATCTCCTTCTGCAATTTCTTCTTCATCATAAGCGTTACAAAGAAAAGCTAATACTACTCTATCTGCTCCTAGTGATGGCTCTATTACATATGGTACGTATTTTTCTCCTGTCTCTGGATCTTGGTATGTTAAATCTTGTTTTGAATGTTCCATATGTCTTGATAAATCATAGTCTGTTCTATCTGCTATTCCCCAAAGTTCTCCCCATCCAAATGGGAAGTTGAATTCTATATCTGTTGTTGCTTTACTATAAAATACTAATTCTTCCTTACTATGGTCTCTTAATCTAATATTTTCTTTTTTTATTCCTAAGCTTAACAACCAATTTTCTGAATAGTCTTTCCAATATTTAAACCACTCTAAATCTGTTCCTGGTTTACAGAAGAATTCCATTTCCATTTGCTCGAATTCACGTGTTCTAAATGTGAAGTTTCCTGGTGTTATTTCATTTCTAAATGCTTTTCCAATTTGTGCTATTCCCATTGGCAATTTTTTTCTTGATGTTCTTAGTACACTTTTAAAATCTACAAATATTCCTTGTGCTGTTTCTGGTCTTAAGTATATTTCTGATTTTTTATCTTCTGTTACTCCTTGTGATGTTTTAAACATTAAGTTGAATTTTCTTATATCTGTAAAGTTTGTTTTTCCACAGTTAGGGCATGGTATTTTGTGCTCATTTATAAAGTCTATTAATTCTTTTTCACTCATTCCGTCTGCTATCATATCTTTTCCTTGTGAATGAGCCCATTCTTCTATTAATTTATCTGCTCTATGGCGTGTTTTACATTCTTTACAGTCTATTAATGGATCTGAAAATCCTCCTACATGTCCTGATGCAACCCATGTTTCTGGATTCATTAATATTGCTGCATCTAATCCTACTACATTTTTTTGTTCTTGTATGAATTTTTTTCTCCAAGCATTTTTTACATTGTTTTTTAATTCATTTCCTAGTGGTCCATAATCCCAAGTATTGGCTAATCCTCCATAAATTTCTGATCCTGGATAAATAAATCCTCTGTTTTTGCAAAGTGCAACTAATGTGTCCATTAATTATAACATAAAAATTCCTCCTTCTTTTATAGCTAAAGAAAAAACTTTCCTCCTTAGCTAACTTAAAATAACTTAGCTAGGGACGAAAGTTTCTCCGCGTTTCCACCCTATTTCCTAAACTAGAAAATTCTAATTTAAGCACCTCAATTTAAAAGTTACTCCAAAGCTCCCCATGCTTATTTATTACAAGTATTCCACCATCACTTGCTCTCTTTAAATAAATTTTATAAGCATTTTTTCTTCTTCTACGTAACAAATTTTATTTAATTTCATATATTTTATTATGATTAATAAAAAAAGTCAATAAAATTTATAAAAATTGTTGATAATTTATTCTTTTTGTGTTAAGATTATAACTGTGTTTTAAATATAGGGGTATAGTGTCAATGGTAGCACATCGGTCTCCAAAACCGCCTGTGAGGGTTCGAATCCTTCTACCCCTGCCAAAAATCACTTTTATAGGGAATAAAATTATATTTTATTCCTTTTTATTTTATAAAAATATACTTTCGCATCTTTTCTTAAATTTTTCTATATATGCCTTATCTCCTCTTCGACAACTTGGATGCCACATTTTTATTTTTATTATTTCATTGCTTATATTGCCAATTAAATCCTTATATATCTCTTCACTTCTTGCACAATAGACAATGACTTTTGGTTTTATTATTTCTATTTCTTTACATATATCATCTTTGTATTCATTATAATAATTTTCTAAAATTTCTAAATCACAATTTCCAAACCCACCTCTTTTATTTATATTCATGTATGAAATATCTGTATCTTTTAGACCTGGTATTTTTTCACAAAGATATTTTTGCATTTTTTCTATCCTTCTTGGAATATTTAAAACATTATTTTTAGTTTTATAAACTCCCTTAAACCAAAATTCATCATTTGCTTTAGCATTTAACCTTAAATTACTTTCGCACAATATATATAACACAGTTCCTTCTTTTTCCTCAAAAACAAAACCATCATATGTAAAACTCTCATTATTTACTTTTAATATTTGAATTGTATTTTTATTGTTTCCTTCTCCTTTTTTCTCTTTTTTCTTTTCTTTCTCCAATTTTTTTCCCTCTTGTTTCTGTTTTTCTTTCCACTCTTCAAATAGTTCTTCTAATTTTTCAACCTTACTCATTTATATTTTCCCTCTTCCTAAAATATATATTTTTTTTTAATATATACTATATTATTATTTTTTTCAACTTAAAGATAGGATGTGATTATTATTAATAAAATTTTAAATGGTATTATAATTTTTATTTTGTTTTTTACTTTATTTATTTGCATATTTTTTATCCCTACTTTTGGAAGTTCAGATTCTTCTAATTCTACTTCTTCTGAAATAATTGCTTTTAACCCTAATGGTTTTGTTTGGCCTCTTCCTGGTTACACACGTATTAGCTCTTATTTTGGGAAAAGAAAATCTCCTACTTCTGGTGCCTCCTCTTCACATTCTGGTATTGATATTCCTGCACCTCAAGGTACTAATTTTATTGCTGTTAGTGATGGTGAAATTACTTTTAGACAGTTTTTAGGCGCTGGTGGCTATACTATTACTCTTTCTTTTTCAAATTTTAAAGTTTCTTATTGTCATTGTGATCCTAATTTTATTGTTGAAGTTGGTGATAAAGTAAAACAAGGTCAAATAATAGGACAAGTTGGTCCAAAATATGTTTATGGTGTTAAAGGTAATCAGTATTCTGATTCAACAGGTAAACCTACAAATGGTGCTACTACTCGGTCCTCATCTTCACTTAGGAATTCGTATTGACGGTGAATATCAAAACCCTTTAGAATTCTTTTAAAATTATTTAAAAAAATAGCCACATGAGTGGCTATTAAATTTTCATTTATAAAAACATTTGTTTATGTGTATAGCAATGCCTCTTACATATCGTCGTCTTCATCCCCACATCCAGAACATCCATGACAATCTCCATTACAATTATCTGGCTCATCATCAACATCTCCAGACCAATCTAATTCTATCATATTTTTACATTCTGGACATTCTACTTCTGTTTTATTTTCGTCTACATCTATAAAAAATTCATAATTACAATAAGGACAAGTAATTTCAAAATCAAATCCTTCATCATATATATCTCTTTCTATATTGTCTATTACTTGTTGCATTTTAGACATTTTTTCTTCTATCTCTTTTTGAGTTTTTTCTAATTTATCCATCTCTTCTTTCTTGTAATCCATAATATTGTCCATTTGTTCTAACATAACGTCTAAGAAGCTAGCAAATCTCTTCTTTACATATTCTAAATCTTCTTTGTTTTTTATGTTTTTCTCAATGTCATCTAAAAAACTCTTATATTCGGTTTTGATTATTCCCATAAATAAAAATCACCTTTCCTAAACTCTTTCCATATATTCGCCTGTTCTTGTATCTATTTTAAGAACATCTCCTATGTTTACGAATAATGGTACTTGTATTTCTAATCCTGTTTCTAGTTTTGCTGGTTTTCCTGATGTTGTTGTAGTGTTTCCACTAAAACCAGGTTCTGTATATGTAACCTCTAACTCAACAAATGTTGGTGGTTCTACTGCAAATACATTTCCTTTATATGAAAGTATTGTTACTTCCATATTTTCTTTTAAGTA
>CALXFC010000016.1 GCA_944387485.1 uncultured Clostridia bacterium | reverse complement strand
ATATGCATGTTTATAATCTTTCGTATTTATCATTTGCAAGAAAGTATAAACATTTGCTTGTACTTTATCTTGATCTTGCAATTTACTATATTCTTCTTCATATGTATCTACTTTTATAGTGTAATTATCTAAAAGGATTTTATAATCTTTTACTCCTGTCGCTCTCAATGTGTATGATGTATTATAATTATCAACTAATATATATTCTGTATAAGTATCTTTTATCTCTACACTATATTTAGATAATACTGAATTTTCTAGTACATTTCGATATGCATTTAAATATTCCTGATAATCCTCATATGTTGGAAATCTTTCTGCTTTATATATCTCATCTATCATAGAATATGCCTCTTCTGGATTGTTCAATTCTTTTTGAACAAAATCTGATAAATATATTCTACACATTTCTTCACTAGAAATAGTTGTGTATTCAAATTCATTGTTTCCAGTATTTTCAATTGATGTAATATCTGTTTCTAAATTTATTTCACTTAAGCTACTAACATTACTCACTTTTTCTATTGAAAAAGTATTATTATCATTATCTACTCTAAAAATGAAATATACATTTTCTTGACTATCTCCAACTCTACCTTGTACAGCATAACTCGTTATTATTTCTTCATTTAGGATATTCATATCATCTGCAACAAAATTTTCATCAAAATTATCTTTTATATATTTCTCAACAGAGAAAAATTTAGTTGGATCGTTTAACCTTTCTGCTACATAATTTACATACTCTGGTCCTCTTTCAGCATCTGTTAAATTTTCTGTATTAATATTATCATTTGAGTTGTTCTTATTTAAAATTAGCATTGCTATAATACATATTATACATATAACTATTACTATACCTATAATAATTAATAATTTCTTTGTATTATTCATCATAGCCTCCTTGTATTAATAATACTGTAATGCACATTCAAAATAATTTACATTACTTTGTGTTTCTACTGATCTTCCAGGTTTTGGTGCATGTATATATTGTCCATTTCCTATATAAATTCCTACATGTCCTTGTTTAAATAATATGTCTCCAACTCTTGCTTCTGATACAGGTACTACTTTTTTTGCTCCGGATTTCTGTGCTCCTGTAGTACGTGGAATAGATATTCCTACTTGATTATAACACCATTGTGTAAGTCCTGAGCAGTCAAATGAATTTGGTCCTGTAGCTCCCCACACATATGGACAACCAAGCTTAGATTTAGCCGCTTCGACTATTGCTTCTCCTGTTTGAGATGAACCTCCTCCTGGTGAAACATTTATTCCTGCTGCTTGGTACATTTGAGTCATATATGTTAAAGTGTTTTCTATCCATCCACCTGGTGCATCAGCATCTTCACAATAAATCATTCCTATTGATCTAACTGTATAATTACCTTCTGTAAAGTAATAACTTCCTTGTGAAATTTGCCAGTAAAAACGTTCTATTGAGGCACTTGCTGAAGAATAAGATTCAAATCTACCATGACTTGAATTTCCACAAGTACATTCAATATTAAACCAGTTATTCTTTCCATCAACAGCATGGCCATTTCTTCCTGCACTTGTTTCAGAAATTGAAACTGCTGCTGCGAATACTGCATTTACTCTATATTCTTCTTGGAAATCTAAAAATTCTTGTGCATGTTTGATTAATTCACTACTTCCAGAATATCCAGAAAAAGCTGTTTGTAATGTTGCTAAGTCTGTTATTACTAAATCTGATGATGACATATCTATATTTACTATATAATCATCTGCTCCTACTGATGTTAAATTTCCAGGGTAGAATATACTAAAGTCAAATTCCGTTACTCCATAATTTACACCTGTAGCCTTATACAACAAGTATTTTGTTAAATCCACAAAAACATCTTTTGTACTATCATTAGTTTCCAATATTTCAAATAACCATGATGATGCTGATTTTATATTGCTTTTATTTGTTCTATATTTTTTATTGTTGAATATTGTTACAAAATTTGGTTCTTCTGAATCAGGATCTGTTTTTTCTTTTAATGTTGGAGTTCCTGATGTATATTTTTGAGTTTCAACTGTATGTGTTATTTCATCTTTTATATCTACATATTTTGTATAATAATCTACATTTGCTTCAACCTCTGTCGTCATTGGAGCTGCCGTAGTCATAGTAGATCCTGTCGCTGATGAAGATGATGGGATTGTTGTTGTATTACTTGAAGCCTGAGATGATGAATAACTACCCCCTACACTGCTTATTAATTCTGATAATGCTTCTTCTATTTCATCACACCTATAAGTTGAGCTAGTCTCTGTACTGGTAGGCTCTGATGGATAATCTTGATCTTCTTGTGTTGTTGTACTTGTAGTCGTTGTAGAACTTGGAGCTACATAAGTATAATTATTTTGATAATCTACAATCCATACATTAGCTCTTGTTACTGCTACATTAACAGTATTTGTCTGCGTTACAACAGTTTTAGTTGTTGTGTAATTTTGCTCTGGCCTAGATGGTTCTGGATCATGTTCATGTCTTTCTATATTAGCTGTATCTGATGCATTTCCTTGTGTTACAGTAACTGTTGCTTCAACTTCTGATTTTGTAACTTGTGTATATGTCCATTCATCTACATCTGTATTTACTGTCAAATTGTCGTGTACAGTTATCTCTATGTCACTATTATAAACCAAATCAGCTATATCAAACGCAAAATTTTTATCTTCCCCTACTACTAATAGTGCCCATAAATAATCAAATGGCATTGTGTATGGCTCTACCATATCTTGATAATTTACATCTATAGTACTCATTGTATATGTCGTTTCACTATAACCTTCTACATTTGGATCATTTGTTGTAACATTTGTGTCAACTTGATTCCAACTAGCAATTTGTACTACATAGTCAGATGTATTAGTAGTACTAGCCACACCTGCAGCTCCAGCATTAGTAGTTACTATATACGCACACCCTTTCATTATTTCACTTACATCAAACCATCCATTAAGGCTATCACTTGATGGATTAGATATATATACTTGTCCTTGATCATTTATATCAATTAATGCCATTATATGACCACCTGAAGTAAATATTGTATTACTATTTACTGAAACAAGCATTACTTTTCCGTTCCTTAAATTATCTTGTATTTGCTCCGCAGTAGGATTATATGTTACTTCCGACGTTAAACCTATTGAATCCATTTCTTCTTTTAAGTATTCTGCACTAGTCATGCCATGTCTATCATTCATCTCTTGAGCAGTATTTGCAGGAGTATAATTAAGATCTGTTAATCCACTTGCTAATATTGCTACTGAAGTTGGTCCACATCCTGAACTTTTAATTGTTCCATCCCAATATGGGTTATTTGCATATGATCCTCTAATTTGTTTAAATTGTTTATATGTAATTCCTGCTGATGAAGTATATTCTAGACTATAGCCATCTCCTGATACTGATGTTTCTACTGCTCTGTTTACATTTCCATTCTCATCTTCCTCGTCATCATCTTCTGCTGATTCTGTACTTCCTTTATTTTCGGTTACATTTGGATCTTGGGTTGTTCCTCTTGTTCTATTATTATCCTGCCATCCCCAACCAAGCCAACCTTGTTGTCCATTTATAACATCTTTTTGCCATGAAAGCCATTGTTCCATTGAAGAAACTACTATTCCGCTGTTTTGGCTATCCATTACTTGTCCTCCGCCTATATAGATACCTACATGTCCAAAATGTCCACTACTTCCACTTCCAGTTCCATATACTGCTGCTCCTATTGGAATAGCACTCATATCTGTAGAAATTATATGATGTTGAGCTGCATCATAAGCAGAAGGATGAGATTGTCCGCATGATGGTAATCCTGCATTTTCATACACCTGTCTTACCCATCTAGCACACCATTGTGCTCCCGGCCATGGAGTTCTGTTTGCAGCATCTATAATTGCTTGAGATACATCCGTCATTACCCCATCACCTGCTGCTACTGCTCCTCCATTTCCTGTAGCAGTTGAAGCTGTACCTTTTCTTAAAGTAAAATGTGATAATGCTTCATTTCTTGCTGATTCACTTCCTGTGCTATTGTATTCATCTATATATCCTTGGAATGTAGCAGGATCAACATATGTCATTGTTGATACATTTCCACTTGTATCAGCTCTTTTAAATTTTATGATTCCTTGTATTGTGTCTGAATTTATTATTTCTTCCCAGTCTATTGGATCATCCGGATTTGAACGCATGTCTGGATATTGAGTAACTATTTCAGCCTTCATTAATCTAGCCAATTCTTCTGGTGAATCTAAATATTCATCTACTCTACTTCCATTTTCTAACATCTTATCCCATAATTCTTCTGCTGTTGTTGAAGTTGAAAGACTTCCATCTTCATTCAACCTTGTACTGTTTACATATACAGAAGCTGCATATGGAGTACTACTCCAATCATCCTCTTTATATGTTCCGTCATCTACTGTTAGAAAATATACTGCAGCTGATAATAAAATAAATATTAAACAAACTACTGCCACTATAGGAATCAACAATTTTTTAATTGTACCTAATACTATTTTCCCTGCTCTTTTTATTGTTTCTTTCAATCCCTCCATATCTTCACCTCGATTTTTGCTAGAATTTTTTTACACCTCTGCCTTAAATTCTGTTCTTTCTGTTCCTTGATAGTTAGATACTAATAAGTCTGAAAAAACGATATATTCTATTGTTTTGTTTGATCCATATCTATTATAAAATTTAATAGTTAGTTCTCTTGAACTTCCTGCATCTAAATTTAACATAGGAGTCGTTAATTCATGTGTATAAGCTGAATATTTTTGACCTCTACTATCCTCCAAATATAATGAATCTACATTACTTCTTCCATCTAAAACAATTGCTTGATCTTTATTATTTGTAACATTTATTTTGTATTCTTCATAATCCATATAAGCCTCTTTACTAATAACTTGCATAGATATTTCATCTTTTTCTGTTGTCTTATTTATATCTGTATGTCCTATATAATTATTAATATTCAATTTATCCTCGCCATCTTCTTCTTTTACTGTAATATAATCTTGCTTTGAATATCCATCATTACTTTTCCCTGTAGCAAGCATGTTTTCCATAATCCTTACCTTATAAGTTTTTCCCATTAAATTTTCTACAGTATATATTTTCTGTTGACCATCAAAAATATCTTGATAATATCCTTGTTGAAAAGCTTCTAATGTATTGAAAACATTTTCTTTACACTCATTTGTTAACATATTATATGCCTCTTCTACTTTTCCCTGATTACAAAAATCCATAAACTTTCCTATTGCTGATGTATCACCTTTTAAAACTTCCTCAGGTACTTCTTCTCCTGTTATCGCTGAAGAAGTAGATTCTACATCTACATTAGTTTCATTTTTTATGTTTGATATTATATTACTTCGTCCAATTATACTATTATTTTCTTCCTCTCTACTAGTAGAGCCAAGAAAATTTAAAAACTGTACTATTACAATAATAGCGGCAATAATGCCGACTATTATCCATATATTTTTTCTATGTGCGTTATACCATAATTTTATTTCTTGCACTATTAACCGCCTCTTTCTTTTATTTATATATACCTTTTTTAGTATCGTCATATTTCTTTGCTAATTGCATACTTAAATCTGTAACTTTATCAGCTTCTGCTTCACTTAAGTTTTTATTATTTCTTCTTAATCGTTTTGAAGTACTTTCTTTCCATTTATCTCCTTCTGGTCCTTTATAATTTCCATCTACTTCTTTTGCAAATTTAGCAACTGCAATTGCATCTTTAACATCTTTTACTTCTTTTACTGATGGATCTAAAATCATTGTCTCTCCAGTAACAATATCATCTATATTATTTACTCCAGCTTCTATAAATTTTTCTACAGAACCTCCATTTTCTAGCATTTTATCGACTTGATTTTTATCAAAGTTCCTTTCTAAAGTTCCTCTATTTTGTTTTTTGAATTTTTCTATATATTCTTTTCTTTGTTCATCTTCAAACTCTCTAGAATTATATGCTTGATTCCAAACTCGTCTAGTCTCTTCAGATGGACCATTTCCATTTGAATTTCCTACTATGGTAGCTCCAATAGCTGCTCCAGCTGCCGCATTACTTAAAGCACTACTTGGATCACCTGTAGCAACACCTGCAGCTAAACCAATTGAGGCAGTTGCTGTTCCTAAAGCAGCTTTCTTAGCATATCTTATTGCTTTGCCTGGAGCTTTTAATGCTGCTTCTTTAAAAGCTTTATGTATCTCTTCTCTTTTTCTACTTCTATCAAATTTATTGCTTAACACTGCCCCAGCAGCTCCTGTTATTCTTCTTAATTTACGAGAAGAATTTGTAGGCTCTTTTATAGTTATATTTTCTGGTTCATCTTGATTTTTAACTGCAACATTTGTACTTTCGCCTTGATTTATTCCTTCTTGCTGATCAGTTGACTCCTTAGGAGCTTGGACATATTCTATATTACTGCTTGTTCCTTCTTCGCCTTGTGAATTTTCTTGCTCTTTTTTTCCATCTTTTTGATCTATACCAGCCATAGCAATAAGTCTTGCTTCTGTATCTACTTTTCCATTCATCCTTGGGATTCTTCCTTCTGTACCTTCTTCAGCATTTGAAGAAGCTGAGCTTTCTGATGAACTTGAAGTTTTTCCGCCTCCATGTCCTATACGAGATAATTTGTTAATTCCTGCCATAGCTAAAGCTCCTCCAGCTACTCCGTTTAAAGTACTTGCTGTACTAGATTTTTCAAATCCGAAAAGGCTTCTTAATAATTTTTCAGCTGGTATCATAAATCCTATTGCAACAATAGAATAAATTACATTTTCACTTGCTAATTCAAAAGCAGAACTTATTAAAATATAGTATAGTAATAAATGCATTGGTTGCACTAGTAAGTTAAATATATATTCTCTAAACCATTTAGAAAAACCTTGGGCACTTCCATCATTTATCTTATCTATAGGATATGTAACAGCAACTACTGGCGCAATCAGAGTTAAAAACGCCATATACAATACCCTCCTGAAATATGTGAAAACAAAGAATATTGTAAACATTACCAATATTACAAAACATATAGATAATCCTACATACTCACTACCCCAATTAGATAATTGTAATCTTAATCTCAAATAACCCATCATATCTGTAGGGTACATGATATATGCTTCTTCTCCACTTGCATCTGGATTAGCATTTCCACTACTATCTACAATATATTCTTCCATACCTGCTTCTTTAATGAAATCTCTTAATTTATTATCCTTATCATTTGGTATATAAACCATAAATCTATTTGAATCTATACTTGTTGAAACTATGTCTGTTAGCTTTTGTACTAATGTTACTGAAAAAGCCATAATATAATGCATTAAAAACAATATAATTAATCCAACAAGCCAATCTTGAAGCATTTGTCTATATTTAGCTTTATCTGATGATAATGTTGACAACATCATTCTAATGCCTATATATAGTAAAACTATCATCATTGCAACTAAAGCTATATTTCTAATTGATACATACCATTGGCTTATTACGCCACTTAACTGAGCTCCCATATCTTGTTTTGAAGTTTTTACTTGATTTCCATTATCGTCTGTATAATAATAATAATCTGCTTGCTGTCCTGTTACATTGCCATCACTGTCAGTTATATCTACCATATGTGGCGTTATTGTCTTTGGTTCTCCAAAAAAGTCTACATTAAACATTAATATATTTCCTTTAAAAATTTCCTCTGGTGTAAGGGAATATGAAGGAAGGTATAATGTCTCTGGTAAGTTCTCTTCCACATAACTAGCTGTTTGTACTGAATGTACTCCTATTGTAGCCATTGTTGTATCGTAAAGTTTTTCTCCTATTGTTCCTATAATATCTACTCCAACTGCAGCTCCAATTAAAGCATTTGCTATTACTGCTACTGTAGTTGCAACTGGTGCAAATAGAAATAATCCTACAACTATAGCTCCAGTAAAAATCGTTCCAAGAATATCATACCATGGCGCACTTAAATCTGCCTCCAGCAAAGATTCATCAGTTCCCATAATTGATGACTGTGCCACTTCCATAGCCGCATCTCCTAAAGTTACTACAAGAGATAAAATAGGAGACATTAATTTTCCTGCAAACTCTATTCCTGTGTTTACTCCCTCATCTTCTGCTAAAGTTGGCTTAGCAACTATAAATTCAAATACTAAAACAAATATCAGCACAATTATAATTTTTGACCATATACTTTTATTCGTAAAAAATTTCATAAAGTTTTCCTCCAAATTTATTTCTTTCTCTTCTTTGCTAATTCGTTTAAGTTTGTTTCTATAAACTCAAACTCTTTTCTCGTTGGTGTAATTTTTAATATCGCTGTATCTGCTCCTACTTTAAATAATCCTTCACCTCTTTGACAAGTTACTAAGAAATTAGCTTCACCTTCAGAAAGTTTAAATACTTCTTTTAAATATTGTATTTCTGATTTATCCTGTGCTAAAAATAATTTTGTATCAGAAGATGTCAAAACAGCTTGTGCTTCCGGTTTCTCATAGAAGTCCTGGAATCTTTGTGAAATAATGGCTAAAGAAACATTTCTTTTTCTGGCACGTCTTGCCATCTTATTTAAGAAATCTACTGCTTCTGGGTATGGTAATAACATCCATGCCTCATCAACCAGAACTCTTTTCTTAGCAGCCTTTTTTCTATCTTCACTGTTCTTCTTAACAAACTTTTCCCAAATCCATGAAAGTAAAATTTGTTGTGCAAGAGGTCTTGCAAATCTTTCTTCTAGTTGAGAAATATCCAAATTTATGAATGGTGCTCCTTCTAAAAGTTCGAATGTAGATTGGCCATCAAAGTATGCCATTTGTCCATCATACTCTCTTATATACTGTTTCATAACTTTTAATAAATAACTATAATGGAACTGATAATCTGCATTTTTATTTTCTTGTGCTTTCGCCTGTAATCTTCTATACCAACTACCTATTGTTGGCATTTTCTTTTTCTTTCTAGAAAGTAATTGTCCTCTTGATATAGCCCCGGCATCTTGTTCATATAAACTATTTGGATTACTAGTAATTCCTAATGCAGCATATTCCTCTGCAACAGTTTCAGCTATAATTTGTTTTGTAAGTTCATTTACTTCTGTACTTCTTGTGCTACCTCTTGCCATTGTAAGAAGACCCTGTGTAACGTCCTCTACTTTATTTTCAACATTTAGTACTACTCTATCTTTTCCTGTTATTTCGTCTTTTATAGTTTCAGTTTCTATATCAAAAATATTAATAATAGTTTTTGATGTTGGACTAAGTACTACGTTTATTCCTCCTAAACTTTCAGCAACAACAGTATACTCACCTTCAGCATCAAGAGCCAAACTTTCAATTCCTGATAAAACTGAAGATCTAGAAACCAAAAGTTTCATAGTTACTGATTTACCAGCTCCAGATTTAGCAAATATAACCATATTATAATTTGTTAACGAACTATGAAAATTATCAAATAATATTGGTGTTCCTGTTTGTTTGTTAAATCCTAAAGGAACTCCTGAAGGATGTCCTATTTCTGAAGTCGTAAATGGGAAAACTGTTCCCATTGAATTCCTGTCAAACGTATGTGATTTTGTTATTTTGTTATTCATAAGAGGTAAATTAGATTGAAATGCTTCTTCTTGTATTCCCCATGCACTTTTTATACCAACTAACGTTTTTGACATCTCTGATGCAAGCATTTTTGTTGATCTTTCTAAATCCTCTAAATTATATGTAAATAATGTTGCAACAACTGTTGCTTCAAATAATTTATTAAATCCAGCTGCGATTTCATCTCTTAGCTGTTCAGCTTCTAATCTTTTTTGAGCAATTGTGCTCTCTCTATTTATATTTCCTCTATCAGCAGCAACAATTCTTTCTGTTTCTAGCTCATTTATAACTCTATTTAAATCATTTTGAGATTTTTCTTCTTTTATTGGTGAAATATAAATAGAAGTATTTATATCTCCAAAAAGGTACATATCCCTAAATAACTCCGGAAAAGTACACATTCTAGGAAGGGTTGAAACAAAAAAGCTTCTTGCATACCTTTTAGTATTTGAAATAATCTCTAAATGATCTATGTTTGAAACATCTATTCCTGAAGGCGCAATTAAATCTTTTATTGTTGATCTTTTAAATATGTCATTTTCTATTTCTTGTTTGTTTTGTTTTTTCTCTTCTTGCAATTTCTTACTTTTCTTCATTAATTAACCCTCCTCTTTAGTCTTTCTAACTTTTTTTGTGGTTTTCGTCTCGCTTTCTGTTATTTTTTGTTTTGCTTTTTCAGCTACATCACTACCTACAATTTCTTGATTCTCATCAATAATGATTTTAGCCATTTGTCTAATTAGCTCGTCCATTTGTGCTTCCTTCTCTTTTACTTTTCTCTGTTCTTCTGATTCTGCCATAGCATTTTTCAAACTATCATTAGCTAAAATTTGAGCATCTCTTTCTATTTTCATATCTAATTCTTTCATTCTTTTTCTTAAAACATCTTCTCCTGTAGAATATAACTCATCATATCCTGCATTTAAAGCTTTATCTAAATCATAAATTTCAGCATCATCTCTATTGTATGCAATATACAATAATTCTGCTAAGCCATTAGAATCTAATATTTTTCCATTAACATTACAAACTGCAAGTGCACTAATAATTGATTGTGCCTTAGTATATAGTTCAGAAAAAGCCATATTTCTAATTTCATCTTTTCCGTAATTGCTTGTATTTATATCCTCTGGTACATAATCGATTATAACATAATAGTGTTTTCTTAAAATATTCTTATTTAAGCTCATTCTTTCAGTATTATTAACAAGATCAACTCCATATTCATACAAATTTTGTTCCTTTGTAATTTCCAACCTTGTCTTATTTAGTTCTTCCTGGCTATATCCCATTGATTGTTGTCTATTGTACTCCATCTGCTTATTTAACAATCTATCTCCAATTGCACTTATTCTCTCTTTATACTTTATAAGTCCACTTTCAAGATTAACTGTTCTTGTTTGTACGTAAATTTGAATTGGATATCTTAATGTGTTTAAAAATTGAATAAATCCTTGTTCTACACTGTTTTTCTCTAATCCTGACATTAAGTCATAATTTACACCTTGACATTCTATAACCATTAAAAACTTGTTTCCGTTTTTTCTTATAATCATATTATCTTCGATTTTATCAAACTCCATAAAAGAATATATTGATTGTTTATTATATGAAACAGTTTGATGCTTGGTTGTCGCATTTACATTTTTTTTGCTTGATTTAATTTGAGTTTCTGAATTTTGTTTTTCTTTTGGTGCTTTAGTTTTAGACCTTATTATGAAATATACTACTATTAAAACAAACAATATACACAGCATCACAATTAAAACTATTTGAAGTATGCTACTTATTTCATCATTATTCATCTTTTGTATCCTCCTTTAGATAAATATATATTTTATTTTTACCTCTTTTGAAATTTATCCATCTTTTTATAACATCATCTATAGCTTCTCCGCCAGTTTTTTCCGTCAGTTTAAATTTTTTACTCTCTGGCATTTTGAATGTTCCTATGCAAAATCCTATTAAACCAAAAAGCACAACAAAAATTATTCCTAATACAGTTAATCCTATAGCGTTAAAAATCAAATAAAATAATCCTCCTATAATAGCACCTATCCCTGTATAAGCTAAGGCTTTTGTTGAAAAAATGTAAAGTATTCTACTCTCTCCTCTATAATTTCTTGGAATTTCATATATTTGCATATTCAAAACCCTCCTATCTGCATAATATCATTTTGTATATATTATAGCAGATTTTTTTGGTAAATGCGACATTTTACTGTTTTTTTTTCTATTTTTAATATTTTTGTAATATAATTGTAATATTACTAATTTTTTCATCTATTAAATTCTTATTTCTTAATACTAAAATAACTTGTATCACTTTCCTATTATATAAAAAAGCATCTTCTTCTCGAAGATGCTTTTTTTATATTTTGTCATACTATATTGAGCTAGCAAAGTTAAATATTACACCAGCTACTGTTGATGCTGCGAATACTAAAGCTGCACCAATAATATATGGTAATAATGTCTTTTTATACTCTGCTTTTTCTTCTGCACTACCCATCATATATTTAAGACCTAAAACAACTAATACTATAACAGATACAATTGAACCAACTGTACTTACTATTGTTATAATTTGATTTCCCAATGTATCAATTCTAGATGTGTCAACCTCTCCTCCTGTATATGTTGATGGATCTGGTGCTGCAAATACTGGTGTCATAACTGATACCATAACAAAAGCAATCGTTAGTATAGTTAGTATTTTAGAAATTACTTTCATGTTCTTCATATGACATCACCTTTTCCTTTCTAAAAATTATATATTAATCTCTTTGGTAAAACAAAGAATGTTAATAACTTAGTTATATTAATTATACTATATTTATAAGCTAATTGCAATATTATATATAATTCCAGCAATAGATGAAGCTCCAAAAAGTATTAATGCTCCTACAAAATATGGGAATAAACTCTTTTTATATTCCGCTCTTTCTTCGGTGCTTCCTATCATATATTTTATACCTAACACAATTAATACTAAAACTGAACAAATAGAGCCTATTGTTGTTATTACACCTATTACTCCTTGTCCAAAATTATTTACTGCTGTTTGTGTACCACCTGGCAAATCACTCCCTTGCATATCATCTATAGAAAAACCATATACAAAGGTTGTATTTGCATATAAAATAACAATAAATATCAATACTATTAAAGAAATAATTATTTTTTTCATATGCATTCCCCTTTACTACATGCTACTAAAAATTTCTATTGCTATTTTCCATATTCCAAAAGCTCCAAATATTACAACGCAACTTACTACATATCCTAATAAAGCTTGTTTTAAATCTGCCTTTTCTTCCAAACTTCCTACCATATATTTTATTCCCAATGCTATTCCTACAGCAACAGCTGCAATAATACCTATTCCTAAGAATAAATTATACAAAAAGTCTGAAGTACTATTTAACTCATCTTCTTGAATATCACTCGAAGCTTCTCCTTGTGCAATAAAGTCTTCTGCACTTCCCATAATATCATCAACTGATAAACTTGCTAACTTTACTACTTTTTCTTCTGTTGCACAAAACACATTAGTCTGATATGTAAATAAAAAAGTTACAAATATAAAGATAATTAATAAACATTTAAACTTTTTCATACTATCACCTCACTAGCAACTTATTAAATTATTTTTATTAATCTATTAAAGATGTTGCTACATTAACTATAATTCCAAGTATATTAGTTATAGCAAATACTAATACTGCTCCTATTAAATATGGTTTCATTGTTTCTTTGTATGTAGCTCTCTCTTCTACACTTCCAACCATATATTTTATTCCTAATACAGCCAAAACAGCAACTGATACTATGGACCCTACCGTTCTAAGAGCACCTATTATAACATTTCCCATATTTTGAAGTCTTCCTGCTCCTGTCGCCTCTGTGGTGCTATCTGGTTTCCAATCATCAGGATTAAAACTTCCAGACGCTGCATTTACATAACAAACACTTGATATTATTAATATTAATATAACGAAAATCAATATTACATATGGTATCTTTCTCTTCATAATAACCCCTATAAATTCATTCTATTAATTTTATTATACACATATTATCATTTTTTTTCAAGCTTTCGACAAATTTCAATAATTTTTAACATAAATGTAATATAGTTGTAATATTTACTTTTTGTCTATTTTTTTATATTTTGTTATACTTTATATCTAACAATAGATATGTGTAAAATTCTTAATTATACAAAAAAAATAATATAAAGCTGCTTTTGCTCTATACTATTATTGGCGTAGGTGAGAGGGTTCGAACCTCCGCGCCGATTGCTCGACCTAGCAGTTTAGCAAACTGCCCCCTTCACCACTTGGGTACACCTACATTTTATTTTAATAAAAGTTAGATATAATTATCTAACTTTTTGTGGCGGAGAGGGTGGGATTCGAACCCACGGTACGCTATTAACGCACGCCAATTTTCAAGACTGGTGCCATAAACCAACTCGACCACCTCTCCAAATGTCTCAAGACAATTACTATATTACCATATTTAATTGCACTTTGTCAAGATAATTTTTCATTTTTTACTCATCTTTTTACTCTTCTATTTAAACTCGAATTAATACAAATATTAAATAAAGCAAACTATATTACCTCATCACCTAAAGGTAAATGAGGTAATAAAATTTTAGCTTGCAAAAACGTGAACTGTAGTACCAATTGGCACATTATAAAATATCCACTGAGCGTTTTCTGTTGATAATCTTGTACACCCATAAGATTGATAACTTGGTACTCCTGTATATCCCTCATGAAAACCTTGTCCAAAATCTGTTCCATCAGGTTTCCAACAAGGTATAAAGCATGTCCACCAATCATCTGGTCCACCATGTGCCGTTTTATGATCTACAGTAAATGTTCCTGTAAAAGTATGCGATTCTTGGACTCCATCTATACCAAATCTTCCTGTACCACAATCATATGTTTTTACTACTCTCCAATCTCCATCCAAATATATAAGTACTGTTGTTTTAAAATTATCCCTATCTACAATACAAAACCATCCAGTAGAACTTCCTATATCTCTTGCTATTTGTCTCATTCGCTCTAAATATGCTGTATCATCAGACCAACTTGTACCACCTGCTCCTAAATCAGTTCTTACTTCTCCTGTTTTAGCATCCATAAACACGTCTTTTCCATCTACTCTTTCGACTTTTATTAATTGTTCTCCGGTTGTTGAATCAAAGAATTTTATCTGACTTGCCGATGTATCCGGATTAGATGGCGTACTAAAATGCTTATTTGATGATGAACTACTACTGCTAACCCTAATTCCTCCTGTTGTTGAATCATAATAATTAGTTCTATGAGTAATTCCACCACCTGCTTGCAAATTTGATACTCCTACTGGATTGTTGCCTCCTGACAAACTTTCATCAATTTTACTTTTTATATCATTTAAAAATTGAGTTACTCCACCTATCATAGCATTAAGAAACAATGAATTTGCTATTTGTTCTGAGCGTTGTTCTGCTGTCGTTGCATTTGTAATAATATCTTCTATTTCTCCTATATTATTTTCTATCCTATCGTAATCACCTGATACTCCATCTATTACACTATTTAAATTCATTCTTTCTAATCCTGGATAATCATCTGGAATTACAACTCCTCCTAAAATATCTATTGAAGATTTTACTTTTTCTTTTGCTTTTTCTAGCTCTGCGATACTATCTTCTAATTTTCCAGTATCAACTTGATAGCTCATTCTTCTCCCTCCTTTGCTTGTTTATACTCTCATTATTTAAAATACTAATACTTTTGTACCTATTGGCACATTATCAAATATCCATTTAGCATTTTCTGTTGATAATCTTGTGCAACCTTGAGATTGATAACTTGGTACTCCTGTATATCCTGCATGGAATCCTTGTCCATAATCTGTTCCATCTGGTTTATACCAAGGTATAAAGCATGTCCACCAATCATTTGGTCCTCCATGTGCTGTTTTATGATCTACTGTATGTATTCCTGTAAAAGTATGTGATTCAGGAATTCCATCTATCCCTATTAATCCTGTACCACAATCGTAAGTCTTTACTACTCTCCAATCTCCATCTAAATATATAAGTACTGTTGTTTTAAAATTATCCCTATCTACAATACAAAACCATCCTGTAGAGCTACCTATATCTCTTGCTCTTTGTCTCATTTGCTCTAGATATGCTGTATCATTAGACCAGCTTGGTCCACCTGCTCCTAAATCTGTTATTACTTCTCCTGTTTTTGTATCAATAAATACATCTTTCCCATCTACTCTTTTTACACTTATTAATTGTTCACCCGTTGTTGGATCAAAGAATTTTACCTGACTTGCTGAAGTGTCCGGATTAGTAGGTGTACTAAAATGCTGATTAAATGAACCACTTACACTCCCTCTTGTTGCTGATCCTCTATAATTTGCTCTTATAGTTGAGCCTCCTCCATAGCCACCAAGTTGTGCATTTGAGATTCCTGATGAATTTTTACTTTCTGATAAAGTTTCATTGACTTTATCCTTTGTTTTATCAAGAAACTGAGTTACTCCACTAACCATTGCATTAAGAAGTAATGAATTCGCTATCTGTTCTGAGCGTTGTTCTGCTGTCGTTGCATTTGTAATAATATCTTCTATTTCTCCTATATTATTTTCTATCCTATCGTAATCACCTGATACTCCATCTATTACACTATTTAAATTCATTCTTTCTAATCCTGGATAATCATCTGGAATTACAACTCCTCCTAAAATATCTATTGAAGATTTTACTTTTTCTTTTGCTTTTTCTAGCTCTGCGATACTATCTTCTAATTTTCCAGTATCAACTTGATAGCTCATTCTTCTCCCTCCTTTGCTTGTTTATACTCTCATTATTTAAAATACTAATACTTTTGTACCTATTGGCACATTATCAAATATCCATTTAGCATTTTCTGTTGATAATCTTGTGCAACCTTGAGATTGATAACTTGGTACTCCTGTATATCCTGCATGGAATCCTTGTCCATAATCTGTTCCATCTGGTTTATACCAAGGTATAAAGCATGTCCACCAATCATTTGGTCCTCCATGTGCTGTTTTATGATCTACTGTATGTATTCCTGTAAAAGTATGTGATTCAGGAATTCCATCTATCCCTATTAATCCTGTACCACAATCGTAAGTCTTTACTACTCTCCAATCTCCATCTAAATATATAAGTACTGTTGTTTTAAAATTATCCCTATCTACAATACAAAACCATCCTGTAGAGCTACCTATATCTCTTGCTCTTTGTCTCATTTGCTCTAGATATGCTGTATCATTAGACCAGCTTGGTCCACCTGCTCCTAAATCTGTTATTACTTCTCCTGTTTTTGTATCAATAAATACATCTTTCCCATCTACTCTTTTTACACTTATTAATTGTTCACCCGTTGTTGGATCAAAGAATTTTACCTGACTTGCTGAAGTGTCCGGATTAGTAGGTGTACTAAAATGCTGATTAAATGAACCACTTACACTCCCTCTTGTTGCTGATCCTCTATAATTTGCTCTTATAGTTGAGCCTCCTCCATAGCCACCAAGTTGTGCATTTGAGATTCCTGATGAATTTTTACTTTCTGATAAAGTTTCATTGACTTTATCCTTTGTTTTATCAAGAAACTGAGTTACTCCACTAACCATTGCATTAAGAAGTAATGAATTCGCTATCTGTTCTGAGCGTTGTTCTGCTGTCGTTGCATTTGTAATAATATCTTCTATTTCTCCTATATTATTTTCTATTCTATCATAATCATCTGATACCCCATCTATTACACTATTCAAATTCATTCTTTCTAGCCCTGGATAATCATCTGGAATTACAATTCCTCCTAAAATATCTATTGAAGATTTTACTTTTTCTTTTGCTTTTTCTAGCTCTGCGATACTATCTTCTAATCTTCCGGTATCTACTTGATAACTCATTTCTCTCACCTCATCTTTCCCTTAATAACCAGCATGATTTAATGTGTATAGTTGATTTCTATATGTTTGTAAGTTTCCTTCAGCTTGTTCTAATCCTGCCTTTTTTTCACTTAATGTGTTTTGATGTTCTTTTAACTTTTCTTCAGCTTTTGCAATACAATTACCTAAATAACCAATTTTCAAAGTTACAGAACCAGATACATAAGCCACAATGCCTATGTTTATATTACCATATGTATTTTGTGTTTGATATCCTTCTTTTTGGTATTCGTCTGCATTTCCCAAGTATGTACTAGCAGAGCTTAATTCGTCTTTAGCAGAACTCATTTTTGATATCATATCCTCATATTCTCTGATTTTATTTTCTTCTTCAGTAATACTTGCCTTATATTCATTTATAACTCCTTGGCAATTACTTATTGCTCTATTTAGTGCTGACCTTTGTGCTTGTTCTTTTCTACTATTTCCCATTGTACATTCCTCCTTTTACTTTGAAATTTATTTTAAAATACTACTACAGTTGACCCTATTGGTACATTGTCAAATATCCATTTAGCATTATCATATGTTAATCTTGTACATCCTAAAGATTGATAACTTGGTACTCCTGTATATCCTGCATGGAATCCTTGTCCATTATCTGATCCATCTGGATTCCAATAAGGAAGAAAGCATGTCCACCAATCAT
Organism: uncultured Clostridia bacterium; assembly: GCA_944387485.1. Classification (GTDB taxonomy): domain Bacteria; phylum Bacillota; class Clostridia; order TANB77; family CAG-508; genus CAG-269. The sequence goes on along the minus strand of CALXFC010000016.1, from coordinate 6,097 downwards.
TTGGACCTCCATGTGCTCTTTTGTGATCTACTGTATATGTTCCTGTAAAAGTATGTGATTCAGGAATTCCATCTAATCCTACTAAACCTGTACCACAATCATATGTTTTTACTACTCTCCAATCGCCTTCTAAATATACAAGTACTGTTGTTTTAAAGTTATCCCTATCTACAACACAAAACCATCCTGTAGAGCTTCCTGTATTTCTTGCCATCTGTCTCATCTGCTCTAAATATGCTGTATCACTAGACCAACTTGGTCCACCTGCTCCTAAATCTGTTATTACTTCTCCTGTTTTTGCATCAGTAAATACATCTTTTCCATCTACTCTTTCAACTTTTATTAATTGTTCTCCTGTTGTAGAATCAAAGAATTTTACCTGGCTTTCTGATGTGTCTGGATTATAAGGTGTACTAAAATGCTTATTTGAGTATCCACTTGAACTACTTCTTATTGATGATCCACTGTAATTTGCTCTTATAGTTCTTCCTCCGCTACTTCCACTAAGCTGTGCGTTTGACAATCCTAGTGAATTTTTGTGTTCTGATAAACTTTCATCAATCTTATCTTTTGCTTTATCAAAAAATTGAGTTGCTGCACTAGTCATTGCATTAAGAAATAGTGAATTTACTATTTGTTCTGATTGTTGATCTGCTGTTGTTGAGTTTGTAATAATATCTTCTATTTCTCCTATATTATTTTCTATTCTATCGCAATCATCTGGTACTCCATCTATCACGCTATTTAAGTTCATTCTTTCTAGTCCTGGATAATCATCTGGAATTACAACTCCCCCTAAAATGTCTATTGAAGATTTTACTTTTTCTTTTGCTTTTTCTGGTTCCGTAATACTATCTTCTAACCTTCCAGTGTCTACACGATAACTCATTTTACACCTTCTTTCATTTTTCATTATTATATTTTTATTTGATTCCTTTTAAGTATAAAATTTTGTTTTATATTAAAATTATTTCTGTTCCATTTCTTATATTATTATCTTTTACACTAGCATTTATATCATATACTTTTGCTGTTGCCTTATCATATAACATTGGCATTGTCTTTGGGTTATATTCGCTTCCTATAAATTCTCTTAACGCTTTTACAATTAAAATAATAACTTTTGAAATGTTTCTACTTATAGGAAGCCATACATCAAATTGAGCTTCTAACATAGGAACATATAATTTTACTAAAACCTTATTCATCTTCATCACCAACATCTTTCATTCCTAAAAGTTTTACAAAATCCGTATTACCTTGTTTAACCACATAACCAAAACTTTCACCACAGTTGTTAACAATCTTCCTTCTGTCAGAATTTATTGTGATTAAATATTGATTATTAATTCCATTTCCAACCCATATTGCATTATCTTTTGATACATACGCTTTAAACCATTCATCATATTCATGATTTTTTAATTTGTTAACACTTTCGACAATAATCATTCTAACATTTTGATTTTCTTCAAGTCTCTTAAGCGTATCATAAAAATCGTTACTTAGTTCAAATTTACCAGCAAATTTATCTAGTCCTATAATTACACATAAGTACTCTTTTTGGCTATCTTTTTGAGAAAAAGTCATTACAAAATTAATATATTGTTGAACTATATTCTTTTTGTCATTTATATCTTTTTCTACATCAAATACTATTACTTCTATATTCTTAGAATTCTCTAGTTCATTAATAATATTATACACAAATTGTGAAGCAATGTCAAAATCTCTTGCAGTTATTATATTTACAAAATCCTTATTAAAATTATATGTAGATATTTTTAAGTTTTTTTCAAAAATACCTATTGGGATTCGTGATAATCCTCCCAAACTTCTCTTTATATCTGTAGGTTTTACAACTTCTGGTAACACTGGGATAGGAAGAGCACGCGTTTTTAATGTTTTATTTAATTCTTCTATTTTTTCTTTAACAAATACATTGTATTCGTCTTCTTTACATATTTTTGCAGTTTGGAATTCATATATCTCATCATCTATACTAACCAAACCTCTACCAAAAATATTAGATGGTCTCTTTTTACCTACTTTTTCAAATATATTAAAATAATCATTATCAACATTTAATTGCAATGCTATTCTTTGTTTGAAGTTTTGAGATAATCTATATCTCATACTATTAAATAAGTTTGCAGTTACAATAAATATTATTCCGCATTTAGTAGCTTCTCTAGTTAATGTTAATAAAGTATCTTCATATGTATCTTGATATACTTCTGAAAAAGCATCATAGTTATTTATTATTATTAATATCATAGGTAATGAAGAATCTCCACTTTTTAAATACAAGCTATAATCTCCATTATACTTTAACAATTCTGTTTTTCTTCTTTTTATTTCCTCTTGTATCTTGTCAAAAAATCTTCCAATTTTCTCTTCTTGGTCCATAAACATTATATCCCCAACTTGAGGACTATCTTTATAGATCTTTAGTGCTTCTGTTCCAAAGTCTAATATATATAATTCCACTTCTTTTGTTGAATACGTATCAATTACATCATATATCATTGTACTAATAAATGTTTCTTTACCACTTTCTGCATTACCATAAATAATAATATTTCCACTGTTAATAAAATCAATCTGTACTATTCCTTGTCTTTGATTAAACGGATCATCATATTCTCCTATTACAGCACTTATTTCTTTTCTTTCCTTTATCTTATACTTTTTCTTTAAATTATCCAAATAAATATTATCTGGTATGTTTTCAAGCCACAAATTTTCTTCTTTTATTCCTTTATCCTCAGCTAACTGACTCATATATTTGACAATATTCGTTAATTGTTCTCCTTCACTGCTTAAAGTCTTTTGTGTCTCATCATTTACTTGTTTTATTACCGTTCCTATATTTGAGATGAATTCTATGGATTTATCTACCTTTTTTTCTGTGATATTAGATGGAAAATATGCAGCTCCTGACCATGCAGATTGTCCTAATACAAAATACTCATCATTGCCAACTTGTAAAAAGAATTGTCCAACTTTCTTTAAACTTGCTGCATCTGGTCTTTTTATTACATCTATACTATCTTCCTTTTCTTGTACTTTTAAACATACTGCAAATTTGCTATTACTTCTTATTTGTTCGTTTACAATTCCTGCTGGTTTCTGTGTTGCTAATATTAAGTGAACTCCTAAACTACGTCCTATTCTAGAAACACTAATTAATTCATTCATAAAATCTTCTTGTTGTTGTTTTAACTCCGCAAACTCATCACAAATTATTAGCAAATGAGGTATTGGTTTCTTTACTATACCTTGATGGTATAATCTTTGATATTTATATATATCTATTGTTCCTTCATCAGTCATATCTCTTGCTTCATTAAACATTACCTGTCTTCTTCTTAATTCACTTTGTATAGACACAAGAGATCTTTTTAATCCATTTGTATCTATATTTGTAATAGTTCCTACTAAATGAGGTAGTTTCATGTTTTTCTTTTCAAAAGCTCCTGCTAATCCTCCACCTTTATAATCAATTAATATAAAATTAACATCATCTGGATGGTAATTAATAGCTAGAGACAAAATATATGTAATAATAAATTCACTCTTTCCTGAACCAGTACTTCCCGCAATTAAACCATGTGGACCATGGAATTTTTCATGTATATCTAAAACAACTGGCATTCCTGATGAATCTATTCCTACAGGTGCTCTTAAAGATAAAGTTGAATCATTTCTAGACCATCTTTCTAAAATATTTAATTGTTCAATACGTCCCACATCATACATTTCTAAAAATGTATATGTATTTGGTAGTAAATTGCTTCCTGAAGCTGAATATTTTATTGGTATGTTAGAAAGCATTTGACATATTTTTTCAAAAAAGAATATTACAGATGTATCAAAATTAAAATTCTTTTGATTAGATGCTGATAATTCATTTTCAAAAATTGTTCCTGTTTTTGAATCATTATCCACGCTTATAAAAGTTTTACACTCATTAGGTAATTGCATCATATCTTTTGTAATACATAAAATACTAAAGCCAACATTTGTTTTTTGTTTTAATATTTCTGTTATTATTTTTAGATTTTCTATTTTCTTATAATCATCTGTTATTATTAAATAATATGGCATATAAGATTTATAGTCTTTTTTCTCATCTTGTATTCTTTCTTGGAATTCTTCCTCTAAATATTTTGAAATTTCATTCATTTCATCATAATTATTAGTAAAAAATCTTATTTGCTTGTTATTACTCCATACATGTGGTAGCATTTTTGCATAATTTAATGTATCTTCACTTCTGTCATTTAACAAAAATACTAATTTTAAATCTTCATAGCTTTGAAATGTTACTAATTGGATAATTAAACTTTGTATAAATCTGTTTACATTACCTTCATTTCTTAATATTAATGCTAATATATTTTTTTCAGTTAAAGATATTGTAACTGGTGCTGCTTCTATTGTTTTTGAATTATCTATAATTTTATCTAATACATCAAGCAAATCATCATCATCCATAGTAAACTGTTCTTCTGGATAATTAATATCTATCTTTAAAGGCACTTCTCCCAAACCTAATCTTACTGTTAAAAAGTCATAATCATCTATTTTTCTTTCCCATAACCTAGCATCTTTTGATAATATTAATTGCGTACATTCTTCTGGAGCTGGAAAATTATCAAATAAAATCTTTCTTTGTCTAGATTTCATTTGATTTATTGCTTCATTTTTTTGATTTAAATATTCTCTATATTTCTTTTGTCTTTTTGCTTCATATCTTTTCTTTTTTCTTCTATTGTACTTTGCCATTAATACAGGAAATAGTATTATACTAACTAACATTGCTACTGCCGTAATTATAGATATTATCGTTTGTTTAGAATCTGACGTTCCGTTCATTCTTCCATCTATTGCTGAAAATATTGAAACCATCATAATTAATCCCATTGATAAAGAAGACCCTATCGTAAGTATTAGTGGCATTTCTTCTTTATCCTGAATATGAGGAGGTGAATCTATTTTTAATTTTTCTGTTTCTATAATATTCATTAATCTTGGAGCTCTTGAAAAATAGTCTTTTTCTGTATATAATTCCTCATTGTCATTTTCTACGCTATTTTTTGATATTTCTTGCTTTTTGTCATTTCTCTCAAATGCTCCACTACTCAAATGCAATACATTTCTAGGATTATTTACAAATATCTTCTTTCCCATAATTATAATCTTTAAACCCATTATAAAAACTACGTCTCCGTTAAACAATATTGTCTGCTTGTCTATAACAGGTTTTCCATTAACAAATGTTCCGAATTTTTTATCAAAATTTTCAATGTTCCATCTTCCTTCATAAAGAAAAATTCTTGCATGTTTATTTGAAACCATTTTATTAGAATACGATATTAGATTGTTAACTCCATTTCCAATTGTTATTTCAGACACATTTTTTATGTCCAATTTAGTAATATCATCTTCATATGTTGGCTCACAATATAAAATGAACAATTCATATACATTCTTAAACACTATTCCATACATATGATATTCCTTTAATGGAACTGTTTGTCTTTTATACGCTTTATTTCTATCAACTTTTATATTGTTTTCATTAACATCTATAACATCAAAATCAAACACATCCAAATAATTATCATTTATTATTTGCCATTGATTATCAATTCCTTCTATATTTATTAGTTTTCTACCTTTATCATTAGTAAGCCAATAATTTCCCATTATTGTTTGTGGTAAATTAAGTTTGTACATTGTACTCTTTCCAATTAATGTGACTTTCAATATTTTCACCTCTTTTCACCTATTACTACACTATTATTATTTTAAATGATACACGAACTCTACCACTGTGTCAACAAAACTGGTATTACAAATTTATTACAATATTTTTATAATTTGTTCCTTTTTCATATTTCCCTAAGTGAATTTTTCTTTTTTGAATATAGATTTTTTTTATTAATTTTTTTATAATTTTTATGTCTTTTACTTACTTTATTTGTATTTATTGTAATTATCTTACTAAATTAGTGAACCACCCATTGTCTAAAGCCAATGGGCTTCCTGCTTCATCGACCTCGTAACCTACTATCTCCACAGGCATTAA
>CALXFC010000015.1 GCA_944387485.1 uncultured Clostridia bacterium | reverse complement strand
AGTTATCAGATAATACTAGATATATTTGATGAAATTGTTTTAATATTTGATGAAGATAAAATGACAGTTGATAAATATCAAAAAATATTAAAAATAGGACTAAAAAATAGTGGACTTGGAAAAATACCAGGAACAGCAGACCAAGTTATTTTAGGTGATGTTGATAGGTCAAGAACACATAAAGTAAAAGCAGTATTTATATTAGGACTTAATGATGGAAGTTTTCCAAGTAATAGTAAAGATGAAGGCTTTTTAGATGATAATGATAGAGAGATTTTAAAACAAGATGGAATAGAACTTGCAAAAGGAACGATTGAACAATTATATGATGATAAATTTAATATTTATAAAGCATTTACAACAGCTGAAGAAAAAATCTTTTTATCATATAGTTCATCAGATAAAGATGGAAAGTCACTTAGACCATCTGTACTAATTACTCAAATTAAGAAGATGTATCCAAAGCTAAAAGAAGAAAGTGATGTAGTAACTAAAAAATATGAACTTGTAAATAAAGAGGTTACTTATGAAGAATTAATAGAAAATATTGCAAAAATAAGAAATAAGGAAGAAATAGATAAAGTTTGGTATCAAATATATAATTATTATAAAAAAGATGAAGAATGGAATAGAAAATTACAAGAAGACTTAAAAGGTTTGAACTATACAAATTTACCAGAAAGTATTAAACAAGAAAATATAGATAAATTATATGGAAATACATTAAAAACAAGTATATCAAGATTAGAACAATATAGAAGATGTCCTTTTTCATATTATTTACAATATGGGTTAAAGCTAAAAGAAAAAGAAGAATTAAAAATACAAAGTTTTGATACGGGTTCTTTTATGCATGAAACAATAGATAATTTCTTTGAATATGTAAGGCAGGAAAATCTAAACTTAGCAGAAATAGAAGAAGATAAAATTTTAGAAATTGTGTCTAAAATAATAGATGAAAGTTTAGATTTAAAGAAAAACTTTATATTTACAGCAACAACGAAATATAAAGTTTTGGTTAGAAGATTAAAAAAGATAGTTTCAAAGGCATTAAAATATATAATACAAACAATTATATATAGTGATTTTTCTGTAGAAGGCACAGAAGTAGAATTTAGCGAAAAAGGTAAATATAAGCCTATCATCTTGGAATTAGATAATGGTAAAAAAATAGAAATAACAGGGAAAATAGATAGAATAGATACAGCAAATGGTGAAGATGGAAAGTACTTGAGAATAATAGATTACAAGTCATCAGCAAAAAACATTGATTTAAATGAAGTATATGCAGGACTTCAAATACAGCTTTTAACATATACAGATGCAATTTGTAGCAAAGAAGATATAATGCCAGCAGGAATATTTTATTTTTCACTATTAGAACAAATGGTAAAAGCAGACAAAAGAATAGATGAAGATGAAATAGAAGAACTAATTAGAAAAAACTTTAAAATGAAAGGTTTAATAATAGCTGATGTAAAAATAATTAAAATGAATGATAATACATTACAATCAGGAAGTTCAAAATTAGTTCCAGCAGCAATAACAGTAAAAGGAACTGTAAATGAAAAGTGGACAAATGGTGTAAAACAAGAAGAATTTAAAGTTCTACAAGATTATATATATAAAACAATAAAAGATATTTCAAAAGAAATATTAAGTGGAAGAATAGATTTAAAACCATATAATAATCAAGGAAGAACTCCTTGTGAATACTGTAAATATAAGACTATATGTGGATTTAATACGAAACTTGATGATAACAAATATAATTATATAGATAAAAAATCAAAAGACGAAATTTTAATGAAAATGAAACAAAATAGGGACAGGTCTTAAATGTTCCATTTTGTAAAATAATGTAAAATCGGAACAAAAAAGACCTGTCCCCAAATGTTCCAAGGGGAGGAAAAATGGATTTATCAAATGAAAATGTTATTCATGTAAAAAAAGATGGTATAGAATATTTACAATTTAGAAGGTTATTAGAATATAAAGATATAATAAATCACGCATATTCATTAGGTATAAATATGAATTTTAGGACATCAAAGATAACTGGAGAACTTCCTAAAGAAGAATATGAAAATAATTTAAAAGATTATGATAAATTATGCAAAGCTATAGGATGTAATTATAAAAATTTAGTAAAAGGAATTCAAAAACATACAAATAATGTTAAAGTTGTTACTAAAAAAATAAATAAAGATGCTCCAGATTTTAGAAATAAAGAATATGAAAATATTGATGGATTAATTACAAATACACCTAATATAGTTTTAGCTAGTACAAGTGCTGATTGCATTTCTTTATTGCTTTTTGATCCAGTAAAAAAAGTAATTGCAAATGTTCATTCTGGCTGGAAAGGAACTCTTCAAAGAATATCTATAAAAACAGTTGAAAAAATGCTAAGTGATTTTAATTGTAATCCAGAAGATATAATTTGCTGTATTTGTCCATCAATTAGAAAATGTCACTTTGAAGTTGAGAAAAATGTTAAAGATATGTTTGAAGAAGAATTTAAAGATTTGGGAGAAGATAATTTAAAAGAGATAATAGAAGAAAAAATACCTGATAAAAAATGGCTTATTGATACTGTTTTAATAAATAAAATAATCTTAGAAAGAAAAGGCTTAGAGAAAGAAAATATAATAGATAGTAAGATATGCACAATGTGTAATCCTGAAATTTTACACTCATATAGAGCAGAAAGAGAAAATTACGGACTAAATACAGCATTAATAGAATTAAAGGAGAAAAAGTAATATGATAATTCCAAATAAATTAAAAAAAGGTGATACAATAGGAGTTGTTGCTCCTTCAAATCCCATAATAGGTGATAATATTGAAGAAATTATGAAAGCAAAAGAAAAGGTAGAGAAAGATGGTTTTAAAGTAGAATTTTCTAAAAATCTTTTTTCTAATACTAATGGTTATAGTAGTTCGGCAAAAGAAAAAGCAGAAGATATTAATTATATGTTTTCAAATGAAAATATAAAAATGATATGGTGTGCAAAAGGTGGAGAAAATTCAAATTCTACTTTTGAATATTTAGATTATGATATAATAAGAAAAAATCCTAAGATTATATGTGGCTATAGTGATATTACATCACTTACGAATATTATAACCTACAAAACTGGACTTGTTACATTTAGTGGGACAAATTTTAAAACAATTGCAACTGATGAAACTGATTTTAGTTATAATGAAGCATTAAAACGTTTTGTAGATTGTAATTTAGATTTAGGAAAACCAGAAGATTATAAGGTATTAAGAAGCGGATTAGCAGAAGGAGAATTAATAGGAGGAAATCTTAGTTTAACAAGAGGATTAGTTGCTGGAAAATATGGAATAGACTTTACAGATAAGATACTATTTTTAGAAGAATTAGGGTTTGAAACAGGGCCAGCAATGGCAAGTAACTATTTATATTATATGAAACAAAATGGTGTGTTTGATAAAATAAAAGGCTTATGGATAGGTAGTTATAATCATGAAAGTGGAATTTCTTTAGAAAAAATAATTTTAGATGTAATTGGAAATGAATATAATTTTCCAATTATAAAATCAGATAATTTTGGACATATTGAAGAAAAAATAGTAATACCAATTGGAACAAAAGCAAAGATAGATACAGATTCAAAAGAGAAAATTAAACTAGAAGAAAAATGTGTAAATGATATGTAAGAAGGAGAAGAAAATGTACGACAATTGGGAAGAGTTAGAAGAATCAATTAAAGGTTGTAATAAATGTAAATTATGTAATGGAAGGCAAAATATAGTATTTGGAACTGGAAATAAAAATGCTAGATTAATGTTTATAGGAGAAGGACCTGGTGCAGACGAGGATAGACTTCGGAGAACCTTTTGTAGGTAGAGCAGGTAAACTTATGAACTTAGCTTTTCAAGCAATAGGGTTAAAAAGAGAAGAAGTTTATATAGCAAATATCGTAAAATGTAGACCACCAGGAAATCGTAATCCAGAAGAAGACGAATGCGAAGCTTGCATGAATTATTTAAGAAACCAAGTAATTTTGGTAAAACCAGAGATAATTGTACTTCTTGGAAGTGTTGCCTTAAAGCATATATTAGGAAAAGAATACGGAATAACAGCTTCTAGAGGAAAATGGATGGAGAAAAAAGGTATAAAATACATGCCAACATGGCATCCAGCAGCACTTTTAAGAGATGAAACTAAAAAGATAGATTTTGTAAATGATTTAGAATTGGTAATGAAAGAATTGAACAAGTAGTATAATAATTGACCAGTTTATAGTTATGTTATAAAATATATTAAAATGATTTAGAGGGAACAAATAATGGAAGGTATAAAAGAAAAAGCAGAATATTGTTTAAATTGTAAAGTGAAACCATGTTCAAATAAAGGGTGTCCACTTCATAATGACATACCTAGTTTTATAAAAGAAGTAAAAGAGGGAAATGTTGATAAAGCTTATGAAATATTATGCAAGACAACAGTTCTTCAAGGAGTTTGTGGAAGAATTTGTCCACATCAAAGCCAATGCCAAGGTTCTTGTGTAAGAGGAATAAAGGGTGAGCCTGTAGCTATTGGGGATTTAGAAGCCTTTGTCTTTGATAAAGCTATGGAAGAGGGAAATTCTTTATCAAAAGTATGGAAAAATGAAATAGAAGAAAATAAGAAAAAATTAGGAAATAAAAAAGTAGCAGTAATTGGAGGAGGACCAGCAGGACTAACAGCTGCAGCTTTCTTAGCAAAAGAAGGAATAGATGTTACTATATATGAAAAATATGATTATTTAGGTGGACTTTTAGTTCATGGTATTCCAGATTTTAGACTTGATAAAAAAATTGTAAAGCAAACTGTAGATAATATTTTAGATTTAGGTATAAAAGTAGAATATGGTAAAGTCCTTGGAAAAAATTTGAATTTAGATGATTTACAAAAAGAATATGATGCTGTATTTTTAGCATTTGGAGCAAATTGTTCTTCTAAGATGGGAATAGAAGGAGAAGAGTTTGAAGGTGTATATGGAGGAAATGAACTTTTAGAATATAATATGCACCCAAATTATGAAGGAAAAATAGTAGTTGTTGCAGGTGGTGGAAATGTTGCAATGGACTGTGCAAGAACTATTAAAAGACTTGGTGCAAAGGAAGTTAAGGTAGTATATAGAAGAGCAAGAGAACAAATGCCAGCTGAAGATAAAGAAGTAGAAGAAGCAATGGAAGAAGGAGTAGAGTTCTTATTTCAAAATAATATAGTAAAAGTTTTAGGAGAAAATAAGGTAGAAAAGCTAGAACTAATAAAAACAGAATTAGTTAAAAAAGAAGGAGATACAAGACTTTCTCCTGTAAATATAGAAGGAAGTAATTATGTAATTGATGCAGATTATGTTGTAATGGCATTAGGAGCAAATCCAGAACCATTTGTAAAAGATTTAAAATTAGATTTAACTAAATGGGGAAATATTGAAGTAAATGATAATTATGAAACTTCAAAACCTAAAATATATGCAGGTGGAGATTTAGCAGGAGTAAGAGGAACAGTAGCTTGGGCAGCATATTCTGGAAGAGAAGCTGCAAAGAAAATAGTAGAAAAATTAAAAGAAGCTTAAGTACAAGCTTCTTTTAGTTATTTATATTTTCTTCTTTTTTATTTTCTCCTAAAAGTAATTTTTTAATTGCTCTAAATAGTGAAACAAATATATTTTCTTTTTTAGTAATTACTTTAATTGCCGTTTCTACTTCACCATTTTCTATAGCATTATACTTTTTTTCTAAATCCATCATTTTATTTACATAGTAGTCATTAAAGAAAGTATACCCTTCCATGCATCCAAGATAGTCTTTAAAATTGTATAATTTTCTTCTGTAATTTTCAACTTCTTCTAAATTAGAAATTGAGTTAAATGCTGAGTCAAAGTAACTAGAAATTATCAAGTTTTGTGTTCTCATAAAGGTTAAAGAAATCTCATGCTTTAACTCATCAATTTTTTCAAGCATTCCATCAACTTTTTTGTTTCTATCATCTATTGTGGCAATTCGATTATTTAATTTTATAATTTCTTCTTCATTATTTAAAATATCATCTATTGCATTTTGTATTGCCATAAAAGTTTTTGGAGATGTAAGGCTTGCAAATTTTTCTTTAAAATTATCGTTACTATTTAATGTGCTTTCAAACAAAACATCTTCACCTACTATATAAGCAAGTTGATTAACTAAGCAACATTCAAGAGGATAATAAGAAGGACTTGTTGTTTCAAAGCTGATTCCAAAATATTTAACATATTCTTTTGGTATACCATTAACTTTAGAAGCCATAAGTTGAACAGCGGCTTCATTTAATCCTAACCCATATATTTTAAATTCTGTATAATCACAAAGCCCCATTCTAAGTAAATAATTTCTTTTATCTTTTACTTCTTGTAAATAATGAATACATTCATGAATTGCGAATTCTTCTAAATCTTCATCTTGAATATGTTCATTAAAATATATAGAAGTATTTTTATAGAAATAATTTGCTTCTGCCATACCTTCAGGCATTTTAGCTTTATACATATTTAATCTAGATAATTTAATAAATAATTCATTTTGGTTTAGATTAAATTGAGGAAATGTATCACATAATTTCATTGAAACATTTCTTGCAATAGAATTAATTTTTAAAGTATCTAGTTTTTCTGTTACTTCAATTCCATCTCTTCTTAAATCTGATTCTATACTCATAATTTGTCTCCTTATAGTATAATCTAACAATATTATACTATAAAAAAGCTATAATTATATTTCATAAGTGTTAAATATTAGTTACATTTTAGTTACAAATATTTTTATTATTTGCTTGACATTTAAAAATAAAGCTATTATAATGTTCACATAATTTGATTTCAAATGATTGTTATCTAAAAATTAAAGGATTCGTTAAATAATTTAGATAAAGAAGTATGTAATAAAAATTAGTTCAAAATTGTTAATATCGAATTTTCAAGAATCAATAATTAAATTTTTTTAAACATAAGTAAAAAAGAATAAAGAAAAAATGACAATGGTTAAAAAAGTAAAAAAATAAAAGAAAAAATTAGAAAATTTCATAATATGTAATGAAAATTTTGATTTTTAGATAAACTTTTATTTGACTTTTTCTATTTTAAATTTTATACTAACAATACATTTAATCAAATTATAAAATAATAATTTTATAAGGAGGAAAGATAAAATGGATAACAATGAAATCAATTCAATTATCTTAAAAATTTATGAAGAACAAAAGAATACAAATAATAAAATTGATAATATGGGACAATCAATTTATGGAAAGATAGGAGAAATGCAAGGCCAAATAGGAGAAATGCAAGGCCAAATAGGAAAAATGCAAGGTCAAATAGGAGAAATGCAAGGTCAAATAAATGGAATGCAAAAACGAATAGATGGTATGTATAGACGAATGGACGGAATAGAAAATAAATATGATAGTTTACAGGGACAAGTAATAAAGTTACAAGGACAAATAAATGAAATGCAAGGACATGTGAATGAAATACCACAAATCAAAGAAGAACTAAGAAAACTTAGTGGTAGAGTTGCCGTAATAGAAAAAGAACATGGTGAAAAATTACAAATATTACTTGATGTTGTTACAGGAAATACTGAAAAAAATAAAGAAATAGAAAAAAGGATAGAAAAAGATGAGAAAATTATAGATAGACATTCTGATGAAATTTATTATTTAAAAGAAAAAATAGAAACAGCATAAAAAGACCTATTAGAAATTTTTATCCTAATAGGTCCTAAAGATTATTTTACAACAATATTATAAATTTTATTCTTAACATAAATTTCTTTTATAACCGTTTTACCGTCTAATTTTTGATCAATTGCTTCATGTACTTTTTGTTTTACAGAAGATTCATCTTCATCCAAAGAAATTTGTACAGTTCCTTTTAATTTTCCATTAAATTGAATAGGTAAAGTAATGTCATCAGCAATTGTTTTTGATTCGTCAAATTCAGGCCATTTTTGATATGCTAAATCTTCTTTTTCACCAAGTACAGTTTTATTAAGTTCTTCTGTAATATGAGGTGCAAAAGGATTTAGTAATTGTAAAAATGTTTTAAATTCAGCTTTATTAATAGTTTTTTCTTTATAAAATTCGTTAACCATTGTCATAAAAGTAGATACGCAAGTATTAAATTTCATTTCTTCAATATCAGAAGAAACTTTTTTAATAGCTCTATGCATCATTTTCTCAAATTTAGAAGAATATTCATCTCCATCAACTAACATCATTTGTAAATTCCATACTCTATCTAAGAATTTTGAGCAACCTCTAATGCTTTCCATAGACCATGGAGCTGTTTGGTCAAAAGGTCCCATAAACATTTCATAAACTCTAAAACTATCAGCACCGAATTCGTCAACAACCTCATCAGGATTAACAACATTGCCTTTAGATTTAGACATTTTTTCGCCATTGCTACCTAAAATCATACCATGAGAAGTTCTCTTTTGATATGGCTCTTTAGTTGGAACAACTCCTATATCATATAAGAATTTATGCCAAAATCTTGAATATAGTAGATGTAATGTTGTATGTTCCATACCACCATTATACCAATCAACAGGTGACCAATAATCTAAAGCTTCTTTAGAAGCTAAAGCTTTATCATTATGTGGATCCATATATCTTAAATAATACCAAGATGAACCAGCCCATTGAGGCATAGTATCAGTTTCTCTTGTAGCTTTTCCGCCACATTTTGGACAAGTTGTGTTTACCCAGGACATATGTTTTGCTAAAGGAGATTCACCATTTTCTCCTGGTTCGTAATCTTCTATATCAGGTAATTTTAATGGAAGTTCATCTTCTGGAACAGGAACCCATCCACATTTATCACAATGAACCATAGGAATTGGTTCACCCCAATAACGTTGTCTAGAAAATACCCAGTCACGAAGTTTATAATTTACTTGTTTTTTACCGATATGATTTTCTTCTAAATATTCTATAACTTTTTTCTTAGCATCTTTTACAGACAAGTCATTTAAAAATCCAGAATTAATTAAAATACCAGTTTCAACATCTGTAAAAGCCTCTTTTTGAACATCACAAACTACGTTTTCAGAATTTGATTTAATAACTTGCACAATTGGTAGATTAAATTTAGTTGCAAAATCATGGTCACGGGTATCATGAGCAGGAACAGCCATAATAGCTCCAGTTCCATAAGTAATTAAAACGTAATCAGATATCCAAATTGGAATTTCTTTTCCAGTTAATGGATTAATTGCTTTAATACCTTTAACTTCGCAACCTGTTTTTTCTTTATTCAATTCTGATCTTTCAAAATCAGATTTTAAAGAAGTTTTTCTTTTATATTCTTCTACTTCATCCATATTAGTAATTTTATTAGCTAATTTTTCAATAATATGATGTTCTGGTGCAACTACCATATATGTAGCTCCGAATAATGTATCAGGTCTAGTTGTATAAACTGTTAAAGTTTCGTCAGAATCAGCTATTTTAAAAGTAACTTCAGCACCTTCAGAACGACCAATCCAATTTTTTTGTTGAGCTTTAATTTTATCTAAATAATCAACATCATCTAAATCATTAATTAATTTTTCGGCATATTCAGTAATTTTTAACATCCATTGACTTTTCTCTTTTTGAACAACAGGACTTCCACATCTTTCACATACGCCATTTACAACTTCTTCATTAGCTAGTCCTACTTTACAACCAGTACAGAAGTTAATCGGCATAGTAGCTTTATATGCTAAACCGTGTTTATATAATTGGATAAAAATCCATTGTGTCCATTTATAATAATCAGGATCTGTAGTATTAATTTCTCTTGACCAGTCAAAAGAAAAGCCTAAAGATTTTAATTGTGATTTAAAATGTGCAATATTTTTCTCAGTTGTGATTTTAGGATGGATATGATTTTTAATTGCATAATTTTCAGCAGGAAGACCAAATGCGTCAAATCCTATTGGAAATAAAACATTATATCCTTGCATTCTTCTTTTTCTTGCAATAACATCCATAGCTGTATAACTTCTTGGATGTCCAACGTGAAGACCTTGTCCAGAAGGATAAGGAAATTCAATTAATCCATACCATTTTTTCATAGAGTAATCATTTTTAGCATTAAAAGTACCTTCACCATACCATTTTTCTTGCCATTTTTTTTCTATTTCTTTAAAATTATAAGCCATAAAAAAAGCCCCTTTCAAATAGTTTATTTTCACGTATTATATAACAAAAAATGGGATAAATCAAGGGTTGCATAAAAAAACGAAAAATGTTAGAATTGCTTCTAAGAGGTGTAAAAAGTGATTGATATAACAAAAGCTAAAAAAGCATTTAAAAAATATGTAGAAAAATATGATATAAATAATCCAAAAATAAAATTAAAAATAGCACATATAGAAAGGACATCAGAAATTGCAAGGAAAATAGCAGAAAGTTTAAAATTATCAGAAGAAGATGTAAAACTTGCAGAGCTAATAGGTTTACTTCATGATATAGGTAGATTTGAGCAAGTGAAAAGATACGGAACATTTGTAGATCAGTTGAGTGAAAATCATGCAAAAATAGGAGTAGATATATTATTTAGAGATGGACTAATAAGAAATTTTATAGAAGATGATAAATATGATAGAATAATTGAGCTTGCAATTATTAATCATAACAAAGATAAAAAAGATATAACTAAAAATACCAGTGAAAAAGAAAATTTACATATCAAATTAATAAGAGATAGTGATAAAACAGATATAATTTATACCATGACATTTGAAGATAAGAAAGCAATATGGGAGTCTGAAAATTTAGATAATGAAAAAATTTCAGATGAAATATATAGAGAATTTGTAGAAGAACATAATATTATTTATAAAAATAGAAAAACACATGCAGATATATTAGTAAGTCATTTTGCATATGTATTTGATTTCAATTATGATTATGGATTAAGTCACATTTATAATAATAAATATTATGAAAAATTATATAAGAGGTTTAACTTCAAAGATGAAGAAACTAGAAAAAGGTTTAAAGAAATTTATAATATAACAAATAATTATATAAAAGAAAGAGTGAAAGAAAGTAATGATTAATCTAGAAAAATGTAAAGAAGAATTTATAAAATATACTGAAACATTTGATTTAGAAAATCCCGGAATAAAAAGAAAACAATTACATTCATTAAGAGTAATGGAAGAAAGTAAAAAAGTAGCAGAAGCATTAAAATTAAGTAGGGAGAAGGTTGAACTTGCAGAACTAATAGGGCTTCTTCATGACATAGGAAGATTTGAACAATATAATAGAGGAAATACATATCTTAATGAAATGTTATTAGACCATGCAAATTTAGGAGTGGAAGTATTATTAAAAGATGATTATATAAAAAAATATATTGATGATGGAAAATACATTCCAATAATATTTACAGCAATAAAAAATCATAATAAATTTAAAATAGAAGATGGATTAGATGAAGAAGAATTGCTCTTTGCAAAAATAATAAGAGATGCAGATAAACTAGATATTCTTTACGAAGGTGTAGAAATATATTGGAATACTGAAAAAGAAAAAACAGGGGTTGAAAATAGTAAAATAAGTGTAAAAATAGAACAACAATTTAAAAATGAAAGACAAGTAAAAAAATATGGTAATGAAAGAAATGATACAGTAGATGGATTACTAATTTTATTATCATATATATATGACATTAATTTTAAAGAAACATTAGGAATAATAAATGAAGAAGACTATGTAAATAAAATTTTAAATAGATTTGATTTTAAAGATGAAGAAACAAAAGAAAAAATAGAGAAACTAAAAAACATATTACTTAAGTTTATAAGATTAAGCTTAAGAAAAAAATAAAAAGGATGATAGAATTGGGCAAAAAATTAATAATAACAGAAAAGCCATCTGTTGCTATGGAATTTGCTAAAGCGTTAAAAATAACAACAAAAAGAAAAGATGGATACTTAGAATCAGAAGAATGGATAATTACTTGGTGTGTAGGACATTTAGTAACAATGAGTTATCCTGAAAAATATGATGAAAAATTAAAATATTGGAGATTAGATACACTCCCATTTATACCAAAAGAATGGAAGTATGAAATTATTCCTCAAGTTCAAAAACAATTTAATATTGTACAAGGATTACTTCAAAGAGAAGATGTTGAAGTAATATATAATGCAGGAGATTCTGGAAGAGAAGGAGAATATATTCAAAGGTTAGTATTTATGATGGCAAAACCTAATCCAAAAGCGAAAATGAAAAGAGTTTGGATAGATTCTCAAACAGAGGAGGAAATATTAAGAGGTATAAGAGAAGCAAAAGATTTATCAGAATATGATAGTTTATCTGATAGTGCATATTTAAGAGCAAAAGAAGATTATCTAATTGGAATAAATTTTTCAAGATTATTATCTATAATATATGGAAGAAATTTAGCAAATAAAATACATGAAGATAGAGCTTCTATATCAGTTGGTAGAGTTATGACTTGTGTACTTGGAATGGTCGTTTTTCGTGAAAGAGAAATTAGAAATTTTAAGAAAACAAAATATTATAAAGTGCAAGGAATATTTGGAAGTAAAGATTCTAATTTTAAGGCAGAGTGGAAAGTTACTGAAAATTCTAAAATGTTTGAGTCTCCAAAACTTTATAATGAATCAGGTTTTAGAAAAGAAAATGATGCTAAAGAATTTATTAAAAGTTTAGCAGGTAAAAGTGCTAAAATAGTAGAGCTAAAAAAATCAAAACAAAAAGAAAATCCACCACTTTTATTTAATTTAGCAGAAATTCAAAATCAATGTACAAAAAGATTTAAAATAAAGCCAGATGAAACATTAGAGATAATACAAAATTTATATGAAAAAAAATTAGTTACATATCCAAGAACAGACGCAAGAGTTTTATCAACAGCGGTGGCAAAAGAGATTACTAAAAATTTAAATGGATTAGCAAGAGGATATAAAGATGAGGAAGTTCAAGGGTATATCAAGAAAATGGTAGAAGAAAAATATTCAACAAATCTTATTAAAACAAAATATGTAAATGATAGTAAGATTACAGACCACTATGCAATTATTCCAACAGGACAAGGTTTTGAGAATTTTAATAGTTTACCAGAATTGCATAAAAAAGTTTATAAGGTAATAGTACAAAGGTTTTTGGCTATATTTTATCCAGCAGCTGAATATCAAAAAATACAAGTTACATTAGAAATAGAAAATGGTGAAAATAAAGAGAATTTCTTTGCAAGTGAAAAAGTGTGTGTAAAACATGGATTTTTAGAGATTCTTAAACCTGAAAAAATGAATAATAAGAAGAAAGAAGAAAATAATGAAGAAAGTGAAGAAAAACAAGAAAATAATATAGAAATATTAAAGAGTCTAAAAAAAGGACAAATCTTAGAAGTTCAAAATTATGAATTAAAAGAAGCAGAAACCTCACCACCTTCTAGATATAATTCAGGTTCTATAATATTAGCTATGGAAAATGCGGGAAAATTAATAGAAGATGAAGAACTAAGAGAACAAATAAAAGGTGCAGGAATTGGTACTAGTGCAACAAGAGCAGAAATTATAAAAAAATTAGAGAAAATAAAATACATAGATATTAATAAGAAAACACAAATAATAACACCAACTTTAAAAGGAGAAACAATATATGATATAGTGCAAAATTCTATGCCTGATATGTTAAATCCAAAACTTACTGCAAGCTGGGAAAAAGGTTTAGATATGGTCGCAAAAAAAGAAATAAAACCAGATGTGTTTATGGAAAAACTAACAAATTATATAAAATCCAAGTTTAATAAATTAGTAATAAAAATGTAAATATGTATTTAATATAATAAATCCCCAGTTATTGGGGATTTTCTTTATTTAATTTATATATTTTTATAATTAACTTATTAGATTCCTCTTTTAAATTAGTTTTGCTTTTTAATAAATCATTATTTAAAAAATAAGGTTCACCAAATATGACTCTAACTTTTGAAAAAAGAAATGGCCTTCTAGTTATAAAAACTGGAACGATTGGAATTTCTAATTTGGCAGCAATAAATGTTGCACCATTATGGATTTTATGACCAATATCTGATTCATACTTTACAACTCCGCCTTCTGGAAATATTAAAAGTTCACAAGGAGTATTATTATTAAAAATGGATAATGAATGTAATAAACTTTTTATATCAACTTTTTTTCTATCAACAGGAAAGACATTATAATGTTTTAAGATTTTTGCAACTAATTTATTTTTAAATATCTCGGATTTTGCCATAATAGATAAATTATTAGATACAGGATATATGAAAAATGGGTCAAAAATGCTAGAATGATTAGGACAAATTAAAAATCTATCATATTTTTGTAAATTTTCAATATTATAATAATGAACTCTAAATAATAATTTACAAAAAAGAAATTTTATAAATTTTTTCATAGTTTATAACCTCTTTTTTATATTTTATTATAATTATATAAATAAGAAAATATAATGTCAATAATTGACAAAATCCAACAATTTTGTTATAACATATGTATACAAAAGAGAGGAGAAATACATATGAATGAAAAAAAGTATAAATCAGTTATAGTTATATGGGGAGTAATTTTTCTAGTTTTACACACATTATCATTAATTAATGTGATAGGATTGTTCCCATATTTATACACATATCTAACTAAGCTACTAACATCATTAGTTGCGTTAATTGTTTTAGCACTAGTTATAATTTTTATGGGACTTTCTTTAAAAGAGAAAAAAGCAGGTCCTATTATAGGAATTATACTTGGAGCAATTTATATATTGAATTTTAATTTAACACATATATTTATGAGTGTTGTAAATTTAATTGCGGGAGTTTGCTTTATAATATCTTGTGTTGGCATGTTAAAATTTATTAGTAAAACAAATAAAAGTAAAAGGGTAGAAGATATAGAGAAAAAGCAAACTGAAAATAATGCTTAAAAATAGAGCAGGAGAATGACATGAATACAATACTTGGAGAACTTGGAAAAAGTCAAAAATTTATTGAAGTTGTAAATAAAGTAGAAAATAAAAAAAGTCCGATAGCAATATCGGGCTTAAATGACGTTGGAATGATACAAATTGGAACTGCAATTCATGAATTTGCTAAAAAGCCAATTTGTATATTGACATATAACGAAATACAGGCAAAGAAATTATATGAGGATATAAAATATTTTACAGAGAATGTTGTGTTTTTCCCTAAAAAAGATGTAGTAACTTACGACTATGTTGCAGAAAGTAAAGAAAATTTATATGAAAGAATAGAAGCATTAAATAAAATCAAAACAAAAAGAAGTTTAATAGTTGTTACTACAATAGAAGCTACTATGCAAAAACTTCCTAAAAAAGAAACTTTATTTAAAAATGAACTTAAATTTGTAGTAGGAAAAGAATATAATTTAGAAGATATAAAAAAGAGATTAGTTGACTTAGGTTATGTTAGATATGATTTAATAGAAGGCAGAGGTCAATTTAGTGTAAGAGGAGATATTGTAGATATTGCAGTAAATAATAAAACTGGTATTAGAGTTGAATTTTGGGGTGATGAAGTAGATTCTATTCGTGAATTTAATATAGAAAGCCAAAGGTCAATTGCAAATAAAAATGAAGCTACAATTTATCCAGCAAATGAGTATGTTTTAGAGCAAAATGTAGATGAAGTGTGTAAAAAAATAAGAGAAAAATGTGAAGTAAATACTAGTGATAAAAACATAATAGAAGAAGATATTGAGCAAATAAAATTAGGAAATTATACAAGTAAAATTGATAAGTATTTTGATTGTTTTTATGAAGGACAGGAGACTATATTAGATTATTTAAATTCTAATTACGTAGTATTTATAGATGAGATAGCAAAAATAGAGCAAAGAAGCAAAAACATACAGAAAGATAAAGAAAATTTGATATCAAATCTGATTTCAAAAGAAAAAGAAGTTCCAGAAGCTATTTCAAATGAATTAACTTTTGAAAATGTCTTAGATATTTTAAATAAAAAACAATTAGTTTATATAGAAAAACAAGATAGTGTAACTAAAGTAGATTGTGATAAATATAAATTAAATTATAGAGATGTAAATTACTATAAAAGTGAAATAGATACTTTCTTTGAGGATTTAAAAAATAATTTAAATAAAAACAAAAATATTTATATATTAATAGAATCAAAAGAAAAAGCAAAGAAATTAAAAACATTATTAGAAGATAAAGAAATTGCATGTAAAATAGAAGAAAAATTAAATCAAACTATAATAGTTAAAGCAAGAGAAAAGCTTGTTACAATTTCTGTAGGTAAGCTTTCATCAGGTTTTGAAAATTATGACATAAATCAAATTGTAATTGAAGCTGATGAATTAATTAGTGGAGAAAAGAGAAAAAGAAGAGTTACAAATACAGCTTTTAAAGAAGGAGAAAAAGTTGTATTTGCAGACCTAAAGCAAGGAGATTATGTAGTTCATAGAAGATATGGAATAGGTATTTATATAGGTGTAAATACTATTAAAGCTGATGGAATTGTAAAAGATTATATTAAAATAAAATATAGAGATGATGCTATTCTTTATATTCCTACAAGTGATTTAGATAGTATAAGAAAATATGTTGGTGGAGATAGAATAAAACCAAAAATAAATAAACTAGGAAGTAGAGAATGGGAAAATACTAAAACTAAAGTTAAAAATAATTTAAGAGAAGTTGCAAAAGAATTAATAGAACTTTATGCAAAAAGAGAAAAGGCACAAGGTTTTAGTTTTAGTAAAGATACTCCTTGGCAAAAAGAGTTTGAAGATAAGTTTCCATATCAAGAGACAGATGACCAATTAAGATGTATTGAAGAAGTAAAAAAAGATATGGAAAAACCAAAACCAATGGATAGATTACTTTGTGGAGATGTTGGTTATGGTAAAACAGAGGTTGCAATGAGAGCAGCATTTAAAGCGGCAATGGATGGAAAACAAGTTGCATATTTAGCTCCTACAACAGTTTTAGCTGAACAACAATACCAAGAGTTTAAAGAAAGAATGAAAGACTTTCCTGTAAGAATAGAAATATTAAATAGGTTTAAAACTAAAAAATATCAAAATGAAGTTATAAGAAAACTAAAACTTGGAGAAGTAGATATCTTGATTGGAACACATAGAATACTTGGAAAAGATGTAGAATTTAAAGATTTAGGGCTATTAATTATAGATGAAGAGCATAGGTTTGGAGTAAAAGCAAAAGAAAAAATAAAACAAATGAAAATGAACATAGATGTTTTAACAATGACAGCAACACCAATTCCTAGAACAATGCATATGTCTATTGTGGGAATTCGTGATATGTCAGTTATATATGAACCACCATATAATAGAAAGCCAGTACAAACTTATGTGTTAGAATATGATGAAGAAGTAATAAGAGAAGCAATTACAAAAGAAATAGAAAGAAATGGTCAAGTATTTTATATATTTAATAATGTAGAAGGAATTGCAAGAAAAGCAGAAAGAATATCTGAGTTAGTACCAGAAGCTAAAGTCACATATGCACATGGTCAAATGACAGGAAGTAGAATTGAAGATATCATGCAAGAGTTTGTTGAAGGGCATACAAATGTACTTGTGTGTACAACAATTTTAGAATCAGGAATTGATATTCCAAATGCTAATACAATTATTGTAGAAAATGCAGATAGGATGGGATTAGCACAACTATATCAAATACGTGGTAGAGTTGGAAGGTCAGAAAGACAAGCATATGCTTATATTACTTATAAAAGAGATAAATTACTTACAGAAGTTGCAGATAAAAGATTAAAAGCAATAAAAGAATTCACAGAATTTGGTTCTGGATTTAAAATAGCAATGAGAGACTTAGAAATAAGAGGTGCAGGAAGTTTACTTGGTGAGATTCAATCAGGACATTTAGAACAAGTCGGATATGATACTTATTGTGATTTATTAGACCAAGTTGTAAAAGAAATGAAGGGAATTGAAGTAAAACCTGAAACTGATGTTCAAATAGATATTGATATTACAAGTTATATACCAGACAGCTACATTGAAGATAGTAGTGAAAAAATAGATATTTATCAAAAAATTGCACTTTGTAAGACAGAAGAAGATATTGGAAATGTTATTGATGAAATTATTGATAGATTTGGTAATATGCCAGATGAATTAAATAATTTACTAGAAATTGCAAGAATAAAACAATTGTGTAAGAAGACAGCTGTTGTTAAAATTACAGAGAAGAAAAATAGAACAACAGGTTCTCAAAATGTTGTATTCTATTTTGATAAAGATAGATATGATCCTAATATTATAACTATACTTTTAAAGAAATATGGAACTAAAATTAAGTTCTCAACTGGGCTAGAGCCATATATTACGTTACTTCTTAAAAAACAAACAGAAGAAATGCTTGTTAAGGAAATAAAAGAGTTTTTGAATACAGTAAAAATTGAGGAAAAGGAAACTGTATAAAGCTGTTTTTGGGGACGGAGGAAAAAAACAGTAAAAAATATTTTAATTTATTTTGTGAGATATTGTAAAAAACAGGGGATTGGAGTAAGTTTTTAAATTTAAGCTTCGCTTACCGTCAATTTGCTACCCTTAATATCCCCTACGCAAATTGACTAATTTAAAAACTTACTTGAATACTAAAAATACCTTTAGATAAAATTAATTATCAAAAGGTATTTTATTTTTGCCTTGGATAAGGTTTTGTTTCATTCGTTAGACCTAGTAAATAATCAATACTAGTATTATAAAATTCAGATAATTTTACTAATGAAGATATAGGAATGTTTATTTTGCCTAACTCATATTTACTATAATTTGTTTGTGAAATATTCAAGAATTTTGCAACATCTTCTTGCTTCAAATCTCTATCTTCTCTTAAATCCTTTAATCTTAGCATTAAAAGCCTCCTAAAATAATTTACAATAAATTAAAAAAACGAATAAAAGATAGAATAATTTAGTAGTAGCTATAATTAAAATAATATAAATGATGAAATAATTGAAGAAAATTTGGATAATTTAATCAAATTACAACTATAGTAATATAAACTTTAGTATATTTAATTACAAGATGGAAAAAGCTAGATTAGATTAATTTCTAGTCTAGCTCTGAAGAATTATTATTTTTTATATATCTTTTGCAATAAAGCTTCTTCTAAAGTTTTAGAAAAATTTATGTTTAAACTTTCTGCTTTTGTATTTATCCATTTAGGAATATTAACTGTTTTTTTAACTAATTCTTTACCCCATTTTTTAGCAAATGAGGTTATATCCACAGATATATAAGTTTTGAACTTAGATACATAGTCCCAATTTTCAATATTTAATCTTTTTTCTAATTCTTCAAATGATACATCTTCAATTTTACTTTCAATTGGTATTTTATTTCCTTCTTCCATTTCGTCTAATACAATTCCAGCTATCAAATCTTCTGCCATTTCCATTGCCTCTTGTAGTGTATTACCACAAGTAGAAGCATCATTTAAATCTGGAACAAAGACTGAATATCCATTTTCTTTTTCCTCATAAAATAAAACTGGATAAATTACTTTCATAATTAAATACCTCCTATAATTTGCAAGCAAGGGTTTATTTTAACCCTGCTTGTTTTAAAATACTGTTAAGAGTTCCTTTCGGAATATCTCCTTTATGTCTTGGTACTGGTATGCTTCCGATTCTTTTCGTTATGTTTGTATATGTAATGTGAACCGTTAGTATGGTGATGGTACCAACCATTTGAGATTAACAATTTCTCTAACTCTCGAAATGTCATGATATTTTCCTCCTAACAATTGCATTATACTACGTATAATACGTATTGTCAAGTGGCAAAAAATTAAATTTTAAAAGATAACTGTTATTAATAGAGTATGTTTAAATAATTATAAGTATTTAAATTTAATAAAAAAATTAATTAGAAATTGTAAAATGTATAAAAATCTTGCTAAAATCTAGAAAAAGTTATAAAATACAATAGTACAGTAAATAATAAATGTACTATTGTATTTTTTTAAAGCTGTTTTTTTGCTCCGTCCCAAAAAACAGCATAAGGAGATTTATTTATGAATGTGATTTCTAGTAAAGATAATGAAATTGTTAAGAGTGTTAAAAAGTTAAAAGAAAAGAAATATAGAGATTTGGAAAATGCATATATTGTGGAAGGTATAAAGATGGTAAAAGAAGCGATTTTGGAAAAGGCTTCTATTAGACAGATAATAATATGTGATGACTGTGAAAAATCTGATAATATACCAAAGGAATTAATGTATGAAATAGCAAAATACGATTGCTTGTATGTTACAAGCAAAATATTTAAATATATATCAGAGGTACAAACACCACAAGGAGTATTAGCAGTAGTAGAAAAAAATAATAATGGAACTAATGGAGAAACAGATATTAATTATAATGAAGATATAATAGTAGCATTAGATGATATACAAGACCCTGGAAATTTAGGAACTATTTTAAGAACTGTAGATAGTGTAGGACTAACACAAGTATTAGTATCAAAAGGAACAGCAGATTGTTATAATCCAAAAGTTGTTCGTTCTAGTATGGGAGCGATTTATAGAGTAAAAGTTATTGAGTGTGAAGATTTATTAGAAACTTTAAAAGAAGTAAAGAAAAACAAGTTTAAAGTGTTAGTAACATCATTAGGGGATAGTAAGAATATTTATGAAATGAAATATAATAAAAAAGTATTAGTAATAGGAAATGAAGCAAATGGTGTTGAAGAAAGAATTATGAATATAGCAGATGAGAAAATAAAAATACCAATGCTTGGTAGAACAGAAAGTTTAAATGCAGCAGTAGCAACAGGAATTATATTATATGAATATGTAAGACAAAAAGGGAAATATTAAAAGAAAAGAGGAACAAAAAGTGAAAATAAATATAGTAATGGTAGAACCAGAAATACCACAAAATACAGGAAATATTGCAAGAACATGTGCAGCAATAGGTGCTAAATTACACTTAGTACATCCATTAGGATTTAGTATATCAGATAAAGCAGTTAAAAGAGCAGGACTAGATTATTGGGATAAATTAGAAATAGAAGAACACATTTCATTTAAAGAATTTTTAGAAAAATATAAACCAGAAGAACATAATATGTTTTTTGCAACAACAAAAGGAAAACATGTATATTCAGAGCCTGATTATAGTAAAATGGATGAAGTATTTTTATTATTTGGAAAGGAAACAAAAGGACTTCCAGAAGATGTTTTACAAAAATATATTGATAAAACAATAAGAATACCAATGAGAGAAACTCTAAGGTCATTAAATTTATCGAATTCTGTTTCAATAGTTGTTTATGAGGTATTAAGACAGAAAAATTTTGAAGGTTTAGAAGAAATAAGTAGTTATTTTGATAAAAAGTGATTTTTTTGTCGAATTTTGCGATGAAAAGTTAAAAAATATGTAGAGAAAGGCTTGGCTTTTCTCTATTTTTGTGAGATAATATATAAGAATTGTTGATTCAAAGATTTTTGTTCAAGATTTTTTAAATCTAAAAACGAATTCAAAGAAAATCAAAAATATTAAATAAAAGTAAGGTGAATAATTAATTTAATATTTCTGTAAAAAAATTTATAGTGAGGTGTAACAAATTGGAGGTTTTTACATACAAAGATTATATAAAGTGTATACACACTTTGCGTCTTAATGCTGTTTTTCAATTAGCAGAAGAGGGGACAGAATATAATCTGGAAACAGGTAAACCAAAGAAGAATATAAATAATATACATGAGAAAATAAATAATGAACTTTTAAAAGATAAAAAAGAAATAGTAAATTTAATAAACGATTTTGTTAGTATTGATAATAAAATAGAAGAAGGGCAATTAGTAAAATATACAAATAATTTTATAACAAGAAAATATAAATCGAGAGATGCAGATGTAATATATAAACTAAAAGACAAATCTGTATTTTTCTTAATTGAACATCAAACGTCAATAGATAACAATATAGTTTATAAGATGTTAAATTATTGTGTTGATATTATTTATGATTGGAATACTTCAGTAAAAATAAAAAAAGGAATAAAATATCCAATTGTAGTACCAATAGTAATTTATACAGGTACAGATAAATGGAACATATCAAATGATTTTAGTGATATGCAAGTTGGGGATTATGTATTTAAAAATTACAAAATAGATTTTAAATATAATTTAATAGAAATAAATAAGATACCTTTAAAATTATTAGTTCAAAAAAATGATTTATTTTCACATATTATGGCTTTAGAGAAAACAAGAAATTATGAAGAATTCACTAATGTTTTAAATCAAATTTTATTTAATAAAGAAAATTTTAATAAAAAATTCTATGATATTTCCAAACTTTTACTTGAAAATTTAATTAATGATATTTGTAAAGGAGAAAATGTAGATTTTAAGATAGGAGGAAATAGTGATATGTCTAGTTTGTATGAAAGGCAAATTAATGGCTTTAGACAAGATATCAAAAAATGGATAAATGAATCAAAATATGATGTGAAAAAAGATGTTGTGAAAAATTTAGTTGCTAATAACAGTTCAGATGAATTTATTACAAAAATTACAAATATAACAAAAAAAGAATTACAAGAAATGAAAAAAGAATTATTAGTAAATAAGTAAAACTGTTATGGCTCTAATGTTTTACATGTCGAGAAAAATGTTAAAGAAACTGCTAATAAACTAATAGGTAAACTTTATAGTGGTGGATTTAGAAAAGTTAGAAAAATGTAAAAAAAGAGAGAAAATTAAAGTATTTATAAATAAAAGTTTACAAATCAAGAAAAATGAAGATTGACCATGTAAACTTATCGTGTTAAATTTACTTATGAGGAGGGAGAAAAATGGAAATAGTAGATGCAAATATAGATTTCAAACTAATAGGACAAAGGATAAAAGAGGCAAGAGCAAAAAAAGGATGGTCTCAAGAAAAACTAGCAGAAACAATTGATGTTGCCGTAGCATTTTTAAGTAGAGTAGAACGAGGTGGAACAACTGTTAATCTAAAAAGACTAGGACAAATAGCTACTGCTCTAGATATGCCTTTAGAGGAATTAATAACAGGGGTTGTTGTAGAAGATAATAGATATTTAGATAGAGAATTTGCTGATTTATTAAGTCAATGTTCAAAAGATAAACAAAGATTAATATACAATATTGCAAAAATAGTCGCAGGAGTGAAATTCGTGTAGAAAAAATTCTTTACAAAATAGGAAAAATAGTATAAACTACCTTTAGGTGATAAAAATGTATTTAAAAAGACTAGAATTACAAGGGTTCAAATCTTTTGCAGATAAAACAGTATTAGAATTTATGCCAGGTATAACAGCAGTAATAGGACCAAATGGTTCTGGAAAAAGTAACATCTCTGATAGCATTCGCTGGATTTTAGGTGAGCAAAGTATGAAATCACTAAGAGGAAGCAAGTCTTTAGATGTTATTTTTTCAGGTACACAAAATAGAAAATCATTAGGTTTTGCAGAAGGATCATTAGTATTTGATAATACTGATGGTAGTTTACCTATAGAATATACAGAAGTTACTATTACTAGAAAACTATATAGAAGCGGTGAAACTGGCTATTATATAAATAAAGTACCATGTAGATTAAAAGATGTATTAGAATTATTTATGGATACAGGTATTGGTAAAGATGGATATTCTATAATAGGACAAGGGAAAATTGACGAAATCTTAAGTAACAAATCAGAAGACAGAAGAAATATTTTTGAAGAAGCAGCAGGAATTGTAAAATACAGAACTAGAAAACAAGAATCTGAGAAAAAACTAGAACGTACTAAGCTTAATTTACTTAGAATAAATGATATTTTATCAGAAATAGAAAGTAATATTGAGCCATTAAAAATAAGTGCTGAAAAAGCTAAAAAGTATTTAAACTTAAGAGAAGAATTAAAAAATATAGAAATAGGTTTATTTATATATAATATAGGAAAATACAAAGAAGAATTAGAAAAAATTGTAAAAGATGAAGATATTTTTAAATCCCAATGTGATGAAGAAGAAACAAAGATGGAAAGAGTAAAAGCATTAAAAGAAGAATTAAAATCCCAAATAGATGAAATAACATCAAAGATAGAAGAAATGTCAAACATAGGATTTGAAAGTCAAAAAGAAATAGAAATGCTAAACTCTGATATTAGTGTTGCAAAAACTAGAATAGAAAACAATGATGAAAATACTAAAAGGTATGAAAAAGAAATAGAAGAATCAAAACAAAAATTAGAAGACTTGAAAGAAGAAATGGAACAAAAGAAACAAAAGAAAGACAACTTAAAAGAAAATAAAGAAAAGTTCCAAAAAGAGTTAGAAGAAAAAGAAGAAGAATTAAGAAAAATAACTGAAAAATTATCTAGTAAAGAGCTTGAAATAGAAGGATATAAAACCAAAGTATCTGAAAATACTGATAAAAAATATGAATTACAAGGAGAAGTACATACAGAAGAAATTAATTTTGAAAACTTTGAAAAAAGAGAAAAACAAATTCAAAATGAAATTTCAACAAATATCTCTGAATTAGATGGTACTAGAATGCAAAAAGAAGATATCGCAAAAGAATTTTACGAAATTGATAGTAAGCGTAATAAAGTAGTAAAAAGCTTAGAAGAAATAAATGTAAAAAAAGAAGAAGCAGATAAAAAGATAAAATTATATGAAAATAATATAAATGCGTATCAAAGTGAAAAGAGAATAAAAGAATCAAGATTAAAATTTTTACAAGAAACAGAAAGAGAAAAAGAAGGATATATAAAAAGTGTAAAATCACTTTTAAAAGATTGTGAAAATATTAAAGACTTAGGAAAAGGTATGCATGGAGTTTTAGCAAATATAATTGAAGTTCCAGAAGAATATCAAACAGCAATTGAGATGTG
>CALXFC010000014.1 GCA_944387485.1 uncultured Clostridia bacterium | reverse complement strand
TACTAACATATGGTACATTAGAAAATTATACTCTAAAATTTGCTTCTGTAGAAAGTAGCATAACTTTATCAGGAGGAATATATTTTATAGTAATGGCTGTTATGTTATTGTTTACAAGGATAGTACTAGGAAAACTAGCAGACAAAAAAGGAGAAGCAATTTTTGTATACAGTTGTAATGTTTTAATGTTAGTTGCATTTTTACTTTTAGCACTAATACCAAATAATGTTACATTTATAATATCAGCAATTTTATCAGGATATGCATTTGGAGGAATAGAACCAGCATTACAATCAATGGCTGTCCATATAGCACCTGAAAAAAGAAGAGGAGCAGCAAATTCAACTTTTCTTTGTGCTTATGATATTGGTATAGGAATAGGAGGAGCAATAGCAGGAGCACTAATAGATTTAATAGGATATCATAAAATGTTCTTAGTTTTATCTATAGCTAATATTGTATCAATTATTGTATATGTGATTTTTGGAAGAAAACATCCTTCATCAATTACATATAGAATAAAGCAAAAGAAGGAAAATGAAAAAGTTAATTTAACATAGGAAGAAATACACTTTGCGAAGTGTATTTTTTCTATTAATTAAAATAAAATTTGTTGAAATCTTAATTAATTTATAGTAAAATAGTAAAAAATCTTTATATAAAAGAGGATGTTATGATAAAATTATTAGCAAGTGATATAGATGGAACTATAATTGATAAAGATAATCAAATATCTCCATATAATATAGAAGCAATAAAGAAATTAAACAATACAAATATAAACTTTACATTATGTACAGGAAAAACATATTTTATGATAAAAAATTTTTGTAAACAAATAAATGCAGGATATGGAATATTTGGAAATGGTACACAAATAGTTGATTTAAAAACTGGAAAAGAAATCATAAGAAATGATTTAAAAAGTGAAGATATAAATTTTTGTATTGACGTCGCTAATAAAAATAATTTATATATACATATATATACAGATAATAAAATAATATCTCAAGGAAATTTAAAATATATGGCATATAGGAACTATAAATTATATAAAGAAAATATGGAATTTGAAATAGTAGAAGATTTAAAAGAATATATAAGATTAAATAACCCAAGTGTACTAAAATTAATAATATCAGGTGAAAATGACTTAAAAAATATAAAACAAGAAATATTACAAAATAAAAACTTATCTGTTATGCAAATAAAGAAATATAATCAATATAAAGATAAAATAATAAATAAAGAATATGAATATTTAGATGTAATACCTCAAAGTATTAATAAATATAATTCACTAAAACAACTTTGTAATTACTTAAATATATCAAATGACGAAATAATGGCAATAGGAGATAATATTAACGATATAGACATGATAGAACATGCGGGAATAGGAGTTGCAATTGGAGGAAGTTATGATGAAGTTATAAAAAAAGCTTCTTATATAACAAAAAATTCTGTAAAAGATGGAGGGTTTGCAGAAGCAGTATATAAGTTTATTAAATTTTAATAAAGAAAGAGGAAAATATGTATACAATAGAAGAATTTGATAAAGAAAAAACAAGAGTTTTAAGATATATATTATATAAAAAGAGAACAGAAAACGAAGTAAGAACTAAATTTGGAAAAACTATAGAAGAAAATATGTTAGATGATATAATAGAATATTTAAAAGAAGCAAATTATATAGATGATAAAGAATATATAAGAAAAACTGTAAATAATTTCATAGCATTAAAAAATTTGTCTATAAGGGAAATAAAATATAAACTGCTAGCAAAAGGTTTAAAGAAAGATGATGTAGAAGATTATATCTATGAAAATAAAGAAGAATTAGAAGAATATGAAACAAAGTCAGCAAGAAACATAATATATAAAAAATCTACTTCTATGGAAAAAGATGAAATAAAACAATTTTTATTAAAAAAGGGATATAAATCAGAGAATATAAATAAAGCAATGGAGGAGTAAAATGGCAATTCTAACATTAGAAACAAAAAAATATGCAATAAAAATAGATAATTTTGAAGGTCCATTAGATTTGTTATGTCATTTAATTGATAAAAATAAAATGAATATTTATGATATAAATTTAAGCCAAATAACAGATCAATATATAGACTATTTAAAAGAACAAGAAAAATTAAACTTAGAAATAGCAAGTGAATTTTTAGTAATGGCATCTACATTACTATATTTAAAATCTAAAAACTTACTTCCAAAACAAGAAGAGGAAGAAGAAGAAATAACAGAAGAAGAATTAATAAGAAGAATTATAGAATATAAAAAATTTAAAGAGATAAGTAAAACTTTAAAACAGAATTATTTAGAATATTCAAATAGATATTATAAATTACCAGAAGAAATAGAACTTCCAAAACAAAAAATAGAAAAAGATTACACTAAAGATGTTATACCAGATATTTATAAAAATGTGATAGAAAAAAATGAACAAAAAATAAATCAAAATGCTAAAAATATAGAAAAAATAGCAATCACAGATAATTATACAGTAGCAAGTAAAGTAAGGCAAATGTTTAAAGTTTTAGTAAAACAAAAATCTTTTATATTTAATAAATTATTTTCTATAAAAAAACATAATAAACAAGAAGTGGTAACAGCTTTTTCTGGACTACTAGAGTTATCAAGAAGAAGTAAAGTAGAAACAGACCAAGAAGAACTATTTGGAGATATTCTTGTTAAAAAATCCAATAAAAAAGCTAATAAAAAAGTAGTAAATGATAAATAAATTAAAAAAATAAGATTAAAAAAGAAATTTTTGGAAAAACTAATATTAAATCCTCTAAAAGGAGGGCGAAGATATTGGTTTTTCTTTTTATTGTATTGATTTTCTTGATTTTAATAACTTTATTTATAACTTCAAAAATAAGAGTAGAGGTAGAAGAATTTAAATTTATATCAAAGATGCCAAAGAAACAAAAATTAAATTATAAAGTAGTTATAAAATTTTGTATTTTAGGTAAAATACCAATAATAAAAATAATCTTAAATAAAGAAAAGATAAATAAAATAAAAAATAAAGGAATATTTAAAAATATAGAAATAAAAGAAATAGAAAAAGATTTAAATCCTAAAGATTTATCTAAAATAATAAAAGAAAGCAATATAGATATTAAAAAAATAAAATTAAATATAGAATTTGGAACAGAAAATGCAAGTTTAACAGCTATTTTAGTTCCAATAATTAGTACATTAATAGCATTTGTAATAAGATTAAAAATAAAAAAATATAGGAATCAAAACTTTAATATAAAACCATTGTTTTTAAATCAAAATTTAGTAAATATAGAATTTTCAGGTATATTTGAGATAAAAATGATACATATTATAAATATAATATATATCTTAAATAAGAAAAAAGGAGAGGATAAAAATGAGCGAACATCCAATAGAAGGGCTTATGCTAACAGCTATGAGTAGTATTCAAGACATGGTAGATGTAAACACAATTATAGGAGAGCCAATAGAAACATCTAATAATATAGTAATAATTCCAATATCAAAAGTTTCATTTGGATTTGCAGCAGGAGGAAGCGAATTTAGTGGGGAGACTGTAAATGAATATAGCAAAAAAGAAAAAGAAGAAGAGATACAATATAGATTACCATTTGGAGGCGGTTCAGGAGCAGGTGTTACAATAAACCCAATAGCTTTTTTAGTAATACAACCAAATAACGTGAAACTTATGCCTGTAACACATACATCTTCATTAGATAAGCTATTAGATTATGTGCCAGATTTAATTGAAAAAACAAATAACATTATGAATAGATGCATACAAAATAAAAAAGAACAAACAAATCAAATATTAAAAGAAATGCAAAAAAAGCATGATAAAAATATGAAAAAACAGCAAGATGATAAAAAAGAAATAGAAAAGAAAATAGATGAAAGTACAAAGAAAATAACAGAGAATAAGCAGAAAAAAGTAAAAGCAGATGAAGATATCGATTATGAATTTGAATATGACGAAACATTAGAAGATGAATGAAACTTTTAGGGACAGGTCTTTTTTGTTCCATTTTGAAAAATGAAACAAAAAATTCCTGCCCTATCTTTTTAACTTCTTAACAAATCAACCCAAGAATAATGTACCTTTTTAATTATTGAAAACAAACCGATTTTTTCTACACTTTCTTTAGCAACAATATCAACAGTAGATAAGATTTCACCGTCAAGCAAGAAAGATACTTCGCCTAATTTTTGACCTTGTTCTACAGGTGCAGATATATTTTCTTCAAGAGTAAGAGTTTGTTCTACATTTTTGTCAGAACCTTTTTCAAGAAGAGTTCCACTATTTTCTTTTAAAACCGCTTCTACTTCATTTTTTGTACCTTTACTAACGTTAATTGTTTTTATTACATCATCTTTTTTACCAAATTCCTTATATGAAAAAGTATTAAAACCATAATCTAAAAGTTTAGTAGCATCTTCAAATCTTATTTTGCTAGAAGGAGCTTTCATAATAACAGCAATTAAAGATAAGTCATCACGAGTTGCACTAGCAGATAAATTGTATAAAGCAAGGGAAGTAGAACCTGTTTTTAAACCAGTTGCTCCTTTGTAGTTTTTAATAAGTTTATTTGTATTAGATAATTGTGATTTACCATCTCTTAAAGTATCCATCCAAATAGTTGTATATTTTGTAATATCAGGATGATTTTCTAGCAATTCTCTAGACATTAAAGAAATATCATAAGCTGATGTTAAATGTCCATCTTCATCTAGTCCGTGACAGTTTTTAAAAGTAGTATCATTCATTCCTAATTCTTTTGCTTTATCATTCATCATTTGAACAAAAGCCTCTTCTGTTCCTGCAATATATTCTGCCATTGCAACTACACAGTCATTTGCAGAGTTTACACATATTGCTTTTAACATTTCATCAACTGTTAAAGTTTCTCTGGGGTCAAGCCATATTTGAGAGCCACCCATAGATGCAGCGTTTTCACTACAAGGTACTTCATCTGTTAAATTAATTTTTCCACTGTCTAATGCTTCCATAATAAGAAGTATACTCATAACCTTTGTAACAGAAGCTGGGTGAAGCTGTTCATGAACATTATAAGCATATAAAACTTTACCTGTTGTTTGTTCAATTAAAATTGCAGAGCCACAGTCTAAGCCTAGAAAATTATCATCTGCAACTTCTGCATTTGTTTCTTCTGATGTTGTTTCATCAAGAGTTGTATTATTCAAATTTTGAATATTATTTGTATTGCTAGCATTTTCATCTGTAACATTTGCAGAGGTTTCAGTAGTTTGAGACCAAATATAGTCATATTCACTTGCAATACAAGGAGTTATAAAAGAAGAAAAATAAATAGTAAAAATAAGAAATAGACAAATAAAAAGTTTTAAAGTTCGCATAAAAATCCCTCCAATTGATATTAAAATATATGCAAGTAATATTTTAAATATTCAAAGGGAGGAAAATAGGTTATATAGGTTTTATTGAATTAATACTTATTGTAACACTTGAATTATCTGTAGAAGCTTTTATTTTTATATCATTTCCGGTATTGTTTACAAATTTAAAGTCATAACTACCATAAGCAACAGCAGCGTCTTTGCCATCAGCAACATAAGGGACATCATTGCTATGTGCATGTCTTTCAGTAACCTTTAAAGAAGGAACAGCAAGTACAGCATTATAAAGAGTACTACTTACTTGGCAATTTCCACCACCCAAGCCTTTAGTTTTATTGCCATTATGGTCATAAACATCCGCTTCTTGATAACCTTTTGCTGAAGTCGCTTTTCCTACAGTATTACAGAAGGAAAAAGTAGCACCATTTTTAACAGTTGTATTGTTTAGAGTATTACAAGTAATTTTAATATTATTTTGTCTTGCTGAATCTTTAGAATATATTTTAGTAGAAAATGTTGCAATTTGTTCTTCTTTATATTCTACTTTATTTTCCTCTTGCGATGGTTGTTGCTCTACAGCATTATTTGATTTTTGTCCATTTTGAGTTTTATTTTCTATAGCTTTATTTTCTTCTTGATTTGTATTGTTTTCTTGTGAACTATTAGTAGTAGAAGTCTTTTCAGTTTCATAATTTGAGCTGTTGATATTTTTACTTGAATTAATATATAAATATATTCCAATACCAAATAAGATAGCTAATAGTATTATTGCAAGAATCCATTTTTTATTTTTCATTTTTTATCACCATTTTTATTTTAACCAAATGAAAATATATTATTAATCCAAAAATTTCATAAATTTAAAAATTATTAAAAAACAAGTATAGTAATGGAATCATCAAGGATTTTTCTTAAAAATAATTGACTTTTTAGTAAAATAAAAGTATAATTAATATGTAGTAAAATTTTAAGGAGATATATTATGCTAGCTAGAAATTGGAAAAAAATAGGAATGTTGATATTAATAATAGCATGTGTATTTAATATAATGAGTAAATTAGTACATAAATTATCATTAAATAAAGAAATGCTATATTCAGCACAATATATGTTTGAACAAGAAGAAAATGATGTTCAAGAAGAAAATCAAACAAATTAGTAGAAATCACTTGAAAAAATATAAAAAATATGTTATTATAAAAAACAGTCATGTTATTTAAAATTAAAGAGAGGTGAACAAAATGAAAAAAGATATACAACCAGAATACAATCAAACAACTATCACATGTGCTTGTGGTAACGTTTTAGAAGTTGGTTCAACTAAAAAAGATTTAAAAGTAGATGTATGTTCAAAATGCCATCCATTCTGGACAGGAAACTTAAGACAAGATACAGTTGGTGGTAGAGCAGACAGATTTAAAAAGAAATATGGTCTTGAATAATAAAAAAGATAAGTTTTTTTGTGGGGTAGAAGTTTATTTCTACTCCTTTTACTTTGTACTTGCAAAATTCTAAAAAATATAATAAAATATGCAAGCAGGAGGTATATGATGGATACAACAAACGAAGTAAAAGTGCAAGAAAAATTTATAGAAAAAGTAAGAAATATAAATGAAGGGAAAAAACTAAAATACAATATATTAACAATGGGATGTCAATTAAATGAAAATGATAGTGAAAAATTATGTGGTATGCTTGAAAAGATGGGCTATACTAAGACTGATGATGTAAAACAAGCAGATATTGCATT
Source organism: uncultured Clostridia bacterium (assembly GCA_944387485.1). Lineage (GTDB taxonomy): Bacteria > Bacillota > Clostridia > TANB77 > CAG-508 > CAG-269. The sequence goes on along the minus strand of CALXFC010000014.1, from coordinate 18,100 downwards.
ATTTAATACATGTTGTGTAAGAGAAAATGCAGAAGATAAGTTATTTGGAAAATTAGGAGAATTAAAAAGATTAAAAGAAGAAAAAGGACTTATTGTTGCAATTGGCGGTTGTATGATGCAAGAAAAACATATAACAGATAAAATAAAAGAAAGTTACCATTTTGTTGATATATTATTTGGAACACATACATTATATAAATTCCCAGAAGATTTATACAGAGCAATTGAAGAAAAAAGAAAAATAGAAGATATTATAGATGTTGATGGAGAAATTTACGAAAACTTACCAATAAAAAGAGACAGTAAAATAAAAGCATCTGTAACAATAATGAATGGATGTAATAATTTTTGTACATATTGTATAGTACCATATGTACGTGGGAGAGAAAGAAGTAGAAAGCCAAAAGATATTATTGAGGAAGTAAGAAATTTAGCAAAGGAAGGTTATAAAGAAATAACACTTCTTGGACAAAATGTAAATTCATATTTAAGAGTAGAAAAAGAAAAAAATATCCCATTTGAAGAATATGAAGGTGTAAATTCATTTGCAACTTTACTTAGAGCAATAAACAAAATAGATGGAATAGAAAGAATACGTTTTGTATCACCACACCCAAAAGATTTTACAGATGATGTAATAGATGCAATTAGAGATTGTAAAAAAGTATGTAAATTAATACATTTACCGCTTCAATCAGGAAATACTAAAGTATTAAAAGAAATGAATAGAAAATATACAAAAGAGGGGTATTTAGAGTTAGTAGATAAAATGAAGGCAAAAATTCCAAATTTAACATTATCTACAGATATAATAGTAGGATTTCCTGGAGAGACTGATAAAGAATTTGAGGATACTTTAGATGTAGTTAAAAAAGTAAAATTTGAACAAGTATATATGTTTATATATTCAAGAAGAATAGGAACTCCTGGAGATAAAATGCCAAACCAAGTGCCAGAAGAAATTAAACATAAGAGATTTAATAAGTTAAAAGAATTAGTAGAAAGTCAAATAGAAGAAAATAACCAAAAGTATGTAGGAAGAGTAGAAAAAGTATTAGTAGAAGGAGAAAGTAAAAATAATTCTAAAATGCTTACTGGAAGAACAGACAGCAATAAGGTTGTTATATTTGAAGGAGATAAGAAATTAATTGGAGAAATGATAAACTTAAAAATAGTATCAGAACATATGTGGTATTTAAAAGGAGAAGAACTTAATAAGAAGTAAAAGGAGTAATAATAATTCTTTTACTTTAGAGAATGAGTAAAAAATTAAAACTATATGAAAAGTTAGAAGAATAAAAAATGAAGAAAGAAAGGGAGATAAAAATGGCAGAATATTCACCTATGATGCAAAGATATTTAGAAACAAAAAAAGAATATCAAGATTGTATATTATTTTATAGACTAGGAGACTTTTATGAAATGTTTTTTGATGATGCAATAACAGCATCAAGAGAGTTAGAATTAACTTTAACAGGAAAGGATTGTGGACAAGAAGAAAGAGCTCCAATGTGTGGAGTTCCACATCATTCAGCAGAAATTTATATATCAAGATTAATAGCGAAAGGATATAAAGTTGCAATATGTGAACAATTAGAAGATCCTAAGAAAGCAAAAGGAATAGTAAAAAGAGGAGTAATAAGAGTAGTAACACCAGGAACTTTAGTAGATAGCAATATGCTAGAGGAAAGAAAAAATAATTATATAATGTCTATATATAAGACAGGTATTTATTATGGAATAAGTATATGTGATATATCAACTGGAGAATTTTATTCAGCTGAAATAAAAGATAATTATAATTTTCCAATGTTATTAGATGAGATTGCAAGATATACTCCATCAGAATTAGTTGTTAATTCAATGATGGCAGATTGTCAAGAAGAAATGGACAAGATAAAAGAAAGATTTGAAAATATATATGTAACTAAATTTAATGATAAATTCTTTACATCTGAACTAAATAATATAAATTTAAGATTTAATATTGTAGATAATAATGGAAGAAAATTAGAAGATATTTCTGATAAAAAATTAGCTATAAGTTCAATAAATGCTTTAATAGAATATATAGAAGAAACTCAAAAAACTTCTTTAGATCATATAAATAAAATAACAGTATATCAAATATCTAAATATATGGCATTAGATATAAATGCGAGAAGAAATTTAGAAATTACTGAAAAAATGAGAGATAAATCTAAAAAAGGAACACTTCTTTGGGTATTAGATAAAACATCAACATCTATGGGAGGAAGATTACTTAGAAGATGGCTTAATGACCCATTAATAGATGTTACAGATATTAATAAAAGATTAGATGCAGTTGAAGAATTAAAAAGTAACATTATATTAAGAGGAGATATTATAGAAAATTTAAAGAAGGTTTATGATATTGAAAGGTTAACAGGCAAAATGGCATATGGAAATGCTAATGCGAGAGATATGATTACACTTAAAAATTCATTATTTAAATTACCAGAAGTAAAAAGATGCTTATCAGAGAGTAAATCAGAATTATTAAAAGAACTTTATGATAAATTAGATGAGCTTCAGGATATATATGGCTTAATAGAAAAAGCAATAGTAGATGATCCACCAATGGTTATTACAGAAGGAGGAATTATAAAGCTTGGATATGATGATGAGATAGATACATTAAAAACAGCACAAACAGAAGGGAAAAATTGGTTAATTAAGTTAGAAGCAGATGAAAAGAAAAAAACAGGAATAAAAAATTTAAAAGTAGGATTCAATAAAGTCTTTGGATATTATTTGGAAGTTACAAAGTCAAATTTAAATTTAGTTCCAGAAAGATATATAAGAAAGCAAACATTAACAAATGCTGAAAGATATATTACAGAAGAACTAAAAAACTTAGAAAATCAAATATTAGGAGCAGATGAAAAAGTTGTAAGTTTAGAATATGAAGCTTTTACTAAGATAAGACAAGAAATAGCAAAAAATGTAATAAGACTTCAAACAACAAGTGAAGTTATATCAACATTAGATGTATTAACATCATTTGCAACTGTTGCAGAAGATATGAATTATTGTAAACCAGATGTAAATAATTTTGGTGTAATAGATATAAAAAACGGACGTCATCCAGTAATAGAAAAGATACTAGGAACAAGTTCATTTGTTGAAAATGACACACATTTAGATAAAGATGAAAATAGACTTGCGATAATTACAGGACCTAACATGGCGGGTAAATCTACATATATGAGACAAGTAGCATTAATTACATTAATGGCACAAATAGGAAGTTTTGTACCAGCAGAATCTGCGACTATTGGTGTAGTTGATAAAATATTTACAAGGGTAGGAGCATCAGATGACTTAAGTATGGGTCAAAGTACATTTATGGTTGAAATGATGGAAGTAGCAAGTATCTTAAAAGAAGCAACACCAAATAGTCTGGTGATTTTAGATGAAATAGGAAGAGGAACATCTACTTATGACGGGTTATCTATTGCATGGGCGGTTGCAGAATATATTGCAGATAAAGAAAAATGTGGAGCAAAAACATTATTTGCAACACATTATCATGAATTAACAGAATTAGAAGAAAAAATAGAAGGAGTAAAAAACTACTCAATTGCTGTAAAAGAAAAAGGAGAAGATATAATCTTCTTAAGAAAAATAGTACGTGGTGGTACTGATGAAAGCTATGGAATACATGTAGCAAGACTTGCTGGAGTTCCAAAAGATGTAACAACAAGAGCAAATAAAATATTACAAACAATTGAAAGAAAAAATGTCTTAACAGGAAAAAAAGAAGAAAAGAAGGACAAAAAGCAAGTGGAAGGCCAATTTGATATGTATAATTATAAATTAGCAGAGATAGCACACGAGATAGATAAGATAAACTTAAATGAATTAACACCAATAGATGCTTTAAATACTTTAGTAAAAATAAAAGAAAAAATGCAATAAAAATAAAATAAAAGATGTAATGGTGTTGCAATATGTTAAAATTTTTGATATATATAAATAAAAAGTGAAGGAAAGATGAATATGGAAAACAAAAATGATAGTGTAAAAAATATTTTAATGGTAACAGCATTTCCTACTTATGGAGCAGGAAGCGGAGTACAAGTAACAGCACTTGCAAATTCTTATTTAAAAGAAGGGAAAAATGTAACAATAATTACGGCTAACAATAGGACAGATTTTGATAAAATACCTGGAGTAAAATATCATATAGTTCCCTTTAAGTCTGAAGAAGAAAATCCAGAAATAATAGAGGGACAATGTGATTTTAATTATTTAATGTTTACGACACATACTGAAAGTACTGCTAATTTTTGGGATGCAAGCTTAGAACAAATAAAACAATATGAGCAAGCTTTTAGAAAAGCTATTAATGAAGAAGTAAAAGCTTCTAAACCTGACATTATACATGGACAACATAACTGGATATCAACAGGTATAGCAACAGAAACAGGAGTGCCGGTGGTAACAACAATTCATGGAACTGATTTAATGGGATTTGAAAGAAGTAAAGAAGAATTTCAAAAAGTAAGAAAACAGTTAAAAACTGAAACAGATCCTGATAAAATAAAAAGATTAAAACAAGAAGAGGAAAAATACAATCTTTATATAGAATATTCAAATAGAGCAGCAATAAATGCAAAGAAAATTATTGTAATATCAGAAGCACAAGAAGAAAAATTTAAAAAGTTATTTCCTTTAGCTGCTAACAAAGTAGAACTAATAGAAAATGGATATGATACAAGTAAATTCTATGTAGATACAAATGTAAATAAAGAAGATGTTATAGGAAAGTTAGTTTCACAGAATACACCTGATGGAAAAATTGATTCGGATTATGATAAATTGGTTTTATTTGTTGGAAAGTTTGCAGATTTCAAGGGCATTGATGTTATGTTAGATGCCGCAAAATCATATGAAGAAAATTTAAGTGAACAAGGACAAAAAGTCTTAACTTTAGTTGTTGGTTCAGGACAGTTAGAAGACCAATTAAAAGAGCAAGCAAAAGAACTAAAATTAAAAAATACACATTTTGTTGGAAGAAAGAATATTGATGAAATAAGAGAAATGCAAAATTTAGCAGATGTATCATTAATTCCTTCTAGAAATGAACCATTTGGATTAGTAGTAATAGAAGGAATGGCTTGTGGTCATCCAGTGATTGGTACAAATGCTGGAGGAATTCCAGGAATTTTGAATGTAAACAAGGAAGATATATCAGATAAAAGTAAAACTTATGTTACGCCAGTTGGAGTCTTAGTGCCAATGGATGATAGTCAGGCTTTAAGTAATGCTGTTTGTGATGTTTTAACTGGAAAGGATAAATTTGATAAAGATTTTATTGTTGACTATACAAAAGAACATTATTCACAAGAAGGAATAACGAAGAAAATTTTAAAAGTGTTTGAAGAAGTATCAAGTAAAGTAAAAAAAAAATCATATAGTGTAGAAAGATAAATATTTAAAGAAGGAAGTAAATTGTTTTATTTACTTCTTTTTTTGTAACCTTTTTTATAATAATGGTATTATAAGTATATAAGATATCTTAAAAAGGAGATTTATATATAAATTGAAAGAATTAAAGTTTTACACCCAAAATGAAGAATTAAATTTAGAAAAAGTAATTAATAATTATAGTCGGATATTTAATTAAAATAATTAAAAATATTAAATATGATTTAAAACAAGAAGATATTGAAGAAGTAATATCAGATACTTTTTTTGTATTATGGAAAAATTATAAAAAGATGAATGAAAATGATAATCTAAATAATTATTTAGCAGCAGTTTGTAAAAATATTTTATATAACAAATTAAGGAAAGACAAAAAACTAGCAAAAATATTAAGTATAGAAGATTATCAAGCTATTTTAAAGGATAATTTTAATACAGAAGATTTATACGAAGAAAAAGAAAAAATAGATGCTGTTAAAAAAATATTAGAAGGAATGGACGAAAAAAGTAGAAATATTTTCATGTTATTCTATTATGAACAAAGAAAGGTAGAGGAAATATCTATTATATTAGGAATTACTAAATCAAATGTAAAAACTAAATTACATAGGATTAGAAAGAAAATAAAAAATAATTTATTGAAAGGAGGATATAGATATGAATAATGATGAATTTAATAAGAAAATTTTAGAAAAAGTGAAATTAAATATAGCTATATCCAACTTTGAAAAGGAGGAGAAGCCTATGAATATTACAAAAGTTTTAAAAATGGCTGCAATGTTTGTTGTTATAATAGGACTTGTTGCAGGAGTTACTTATGCAGGAAGTATTGTTTATGAAAAGGTTTTTAAGGAGCCAGAAAAGATTGAAAACTATATTGATGAATTAAAGGTAAATGAAGAAGATTTATCAAAAATTATAAGTAAAGATGAAGCGGTAGATAATGCAGTAGAAGAGTTAAAAAGATATAAGATTGATTTAGATAAAAATAATTTAGAAAATATAGAATTACAGAAATCTCCTAATTATGACTCTATAACATATGTAATGTCTACTAAAAATAAAGATAGCATTTTTGTAGATGCATATACAGGAGTTTTAAGAAGTTTTTATATAGATGATGGGTTAAGCTTAGAAGAAGTAGAAAAATGTACTTCTAATAGAGATGAGATTATAAAACAAGCACAAGAAAAGATGAAAGAATATGGATATTCTGATGAATATAAAATATCAAATATTAGTTGTAATATATCTGATAATGAAGAAAAAGCATATATGTGGTATATAACTTTTTCAAAAAAATATGATGGCATATTTAATGAATATCAATCTATTAATATGACTATTATTCCTAAAATAAACAGAGTAACAAGTTTATCAATTAATAATGAGCCTTTTGATGATAATCCTATTGAAATTTCAATGGAAGAAGCAATTAATATTGCAAAAGAAAAAGACAATGTTATTAATTCTGAAAATTATATAAAAAGTGGAGTAGAAAGTGAACTTGCAATAGTTAGAGTGAATCCACAAGTCTATTTAAAAGAAAATAATTTGGAAAATGGTAATCAAACTATAACATTAGAAGATGGAACAACTTATTCTTTTAATACTTATAAAATGAATGGCAGAGTAAGAAGAGCATATAAAGTTAGCATTCTTTATGAAAATAGACCTTTTGGAATTCCAAGAACTTACTATGTTGATTCTACTACGGCGGAAGTTATTGGTGGTGAAGATATTTTTGATTTAAATATTGATGAAGATTTAGCGCATAGCCATTAATCAAATAAAGCATTAATAGAAGCGGAAGATGCCGCTTCTTTTTCTCTTTATAAATATAAAATTATTAACAAATAAGAAAAAGAAAAATTATAAAGAATTATAAAACTAGAGGCCACAAATGCGACCTCTAAAACATTTTATATCTCAATTTTAGGTTGATATTTTTCAAGCCACATATTTACTTGACAAAGATAAGCCGTAAGTTGTGGATCTATCGTTGGCTATCAAAAAAAAGCACGAAGCTATATCGCTAGAAAGAATGAGAAAAGCTCAAAAGTATAAATCTTACATTTTATAAAAATTAATATATATTTTGTGATTACCTAAAATATATATTATAAAATAAATATAGTGAAAAAACTTGCAATCCACCATAAAAAGTCCTCGTAAAAACTTGCAAAATTACTTTTAAAGTCCTCATAAAAACTTGCATAAATTAACTAAAAATTGTATAATATAATAAAGAAAAAATAATTACGAGGTGGTAAAAATGTTAGAAAGAAAAATTACCAGTGTATTAGAAGAATGGAAAAAGGAAGAAAATAAACCATGCTTATTAATTAGAGGAGCAAGACAAGTTGGAAAAACATTTATTATTGATGATTTTGCAAAAAAAAATTATGAAAATTATATTTATATAAATTTTGAATTAACTCCTGAATATAAAAATATTTTTGATGGAAATCTTGACGTAAAAACATTAATAATGAAACTTGAAGTAACATTTCCAAATGTAAATATTGTACCTAATAAAACAATTTTATTTTTGGATGAGATACAATCTTGTCCAAATGCAAGAACAGCATTGAAAAGTTTTGCTTTAGATGGAAGAATTGATGTAATTTCGTCTGGATCATTATTAGGTTTATATTATAAAGAAGTAACATCATATCCAGTAGGGTATGAAAGAGTTATAGATTTATATCCATTAGATTTTGAAGAATTTTTATGGGGGATAGGTATTAAAAAAGAAACTATAGATTATGCAAAGGATTGTTTTGAAAATATAAAACCAATAGATGAATATATACTAAAACAATTATCAGAACAATTCAAAATGTATATGTTAGTTGGAGGAATGCCTAATGTGGTAAACGAATATGTAAAAACAAGTAGTTTATCAAAAGTGTTAATCCTTCAAAAAGCTATTGTAGAAAATTATTTGTTAGATGTTGTAAAGTTTGCTGAAACTAGTAACAAACAAAAAATTATAAATACATTTAATAGCATACCAATACAATTATCAAAGAAAAACAAAAAGTTTTTGTTTTCAGAAATAAAAGAGGATGAAGAAAATGTTGGAGAAAGAAAGTATGCATCATCAATAGAATGGTTAAAAGATGCAGGAATTATTAATTTTTGCTATAACTTATCTGAACCAGCATTGCCTTTAATATCAAATATACGATTAAACTGTTTTAAAATATATATGAGAGATACTGGATTATTAGTGTCTATGTTAGAAGAGGGGACACAAAAGGCAATTTTAGATGATGATTTGTATATTAATCAAGGAGCATTATTAGAGAATATATGTGCTGAAGAAATTGCTACTAGACACAGTAAATTAATGTATTTTGAAAGAAAAAGTACTTTAGAAATTGATTTTGTATTAAATATAGATGGAAAAGTAACAGCGATTGAAGTTAAATCAGGAAAAAATAAACAAGCAAAATCTTTGAAATCTATTATACAAAATTATAAAACTGTGACTAGATATATGAAATTTGAAAATGGCTGTAATATTTATAAAGATGAAGAAAATATAGAACATTATCCATTATTTATGATTATGTTTATATAGATAAAACTTGAGGTTGCAATTTGCAACCTCAAAAAAATTATATCTCTAATTTTGGCTGATATTTTTCAAGCCACATATTTACTTGACAAAGATAAGCCATAAGTTGTGGACCTAGCATTAATTGCCCAAACCAAGGTCTAGTAAATGCTTTACCATCAGTTTCTAGAATTTCTAAAATATAATTACGATTTAGTAAATTATTAATAGGAGCATTTTTATTTTCCATAATTTTAGAAAGCATTGATTTTACTTTTGCGAGATAAGTAGGATTATGCGTTTTAGGATATGGAGATTTTTTTCTATCTACTATTTCGGAAGGAAGAAAATCTTTACAAATGTAACGAAGTAATCCTTTTTCTCTTCCTTTTAGAGCTTTCCACTCCCAAGGAATATTCCAAACATATTGTGCTAACCTGTAGTCACAGAAGGGAACTCTAAGTTCAAAACCATTATACATAGCCATTCTATCAGAACGGTCAAGAAGTGTTTGCATAAACCAGTTTAAAGTTAAATGAGAAATTTTCCTTTTTTCAGCAGTCTCTTTAGAATCAGTATCTAAGATTTCAACTTCAGATAAACTTTCATTATAGCGGAAGTCAATATAATCTTTTAAATTTATTTTTTCTCCAATAGAAGGATTTAATAAATGTTGTCTTTCTTTAATTGATATTGACCATGGAAAAGTATTACTATTCAAGGCATCTTCACGGAAAAACCATGGATATCCACCAAATATTTCATCAGCACATTCACCAGTTAAACTAACTGTCATATCTTTTTTTACATATTTACAAAATAGAAGAAGAGAAGAATCTATATCTGCCATGCCAGGCATGTCACGAGCAATCATAGCATCTTCTAGGCTATCAGCAAGTTCAGGAGTATCTATAACAATTTTATGATGATTGGTTCCGAAGCCTTTTACTTATGAAGTCTACATAGAAAGTATCAGAATTTGGCTGAAAATCACTTTTAACAAAATTTTTATCATTATCTACATAATCTATAGAATAAGTATCTAAAGGTGGTAATCCTTGAGCCTTGTAATAATCAGAAGCAAATTTAGTAATGATACTTGAATCTAATCCACCTGATAGAAATGTACAAAGAGGTACATCAGAAACTAATTGCCTTGTTATAGCATCATTTAATAAATATTTTAAATGTTCACATGTTTTACCTAAGCTATCTTTATGTTCTTTAGAATGTAATTTCCAATAGCGTTTTATGTGAAGACCAGATGTATTAAAAATAGCAAAATGAGCAGGTTTTATTTCATAAATATTTTTAAAAACAGTAGTACCAGGTGTATGAGCAGGACCAATACCAAATAGTTCTGAAATTCCTTGACTGTCTAAAATTTTTTCTACTCCAGGATATTTAAATAATCCTTTTATTTCAGAAGCAAAAATTAAAGTATCATCTAATAATGTATAAAATAAAGGTTTTACTCCAAAGTGGTCTCTTGCTAAAAATAATTCATTTTTAGAAGTATCCCAAATAGCAAAGGAAAAAATACCATTTAAATAATTTACAACATCCTTACCATAGTAAATATACGACTTTAATAATATTTCAGTATCTGAATGAGTATTTATTGTAAAATTATTTTCTAATAAAGTTTCTTTTAATTCTTTTGTATTGTATATTTGTCCGTTATAAACAATAACATATGTACCAAAAGAATATTTTTCTATCATAGGTTGTTTTCCGGCCTTCTGGATCAATTACAATTAGTCTTTTGTGTGCTAAAGCAACATGTTTTTCTAAATAATAACCTTCTTCATCAGGTCCTCTTTTAGATAAAGTATTATTCATATTTTCTAGTATTAATTTATCTTTTGAAATATTTTTCTTAAAATTAACAAAACCAACAAATCCACACATATATTTATACCTCCACTTATATATTCTATGCAGAAACTTAAATAAAATTTATTGATTTTTTAAAAAACTTATAGTAAACTAAATTATAGAAAGGAAGAAATTATATGTACTTTAAAAATATATTTTTACATTTGGGGCTAATTACTCATCATAGATGGTTAGTATTTAAATTGTGTTGTAGGGCAGGAGAGCCTTGGAGAGGCTTTGTACATGATCTATCTAAATATTCTCCAACTGAGTTTTTGGAAAGTGTTAAATATTATACAGGTACTCATTCACCAATTACTGAAGCTAAAAAAGAAAAAGGTTATTCTAAAGCTTGGCTACATCATAAAGGAAGGAATAAACATCATGCTGAATATTGGGTAGATAATACAGCACCTGACGAAACTCCTATAATTCCTTATAAATATGCAGTTGAAATGATTTGTGATAAATTAGCAGCTGGAATGGCTTACAAGAAAAAAGATTTTACATATGAATATGAACTTAACTATTGGATGAAAGAAAAGGAAAAAATAAAAATTAATAAAAAAACAGAAGAATTTGTAACAGCTGTATTATCTTCTGTTGTAAAAGATGGAATAAATAAAACAATAAATAAAAAGAATATGAAAAAACTTTATAAAAAATATTGTAAAGATAATTAAATATTAGTTTGAGGTAGGTGTTTTTAATGATTGAATTAGATGAAAATTCTAAATTACTAGAAATTATCAAAGAAAAAGTAAAAGATTTGAGTGAATCTCTTTGACATAGTAAACAGTGAAAAACGATTAGAAATTTTAGAAAAGCAAACATTACAAAAGGACTTTTGGAAAGATAGCAAGAAATCTTCAGAAGTTTTATTAGAAATAAAATTGTTAAAATCAAAATGTTCTGAGTTTAAAGAAATAAAATCAGAAATAGAAAATCTAGAAGAAATGACAGAACTTATTAAACTAGAACCAGATGAAGATTTAGCAAAAGAGATAATTAAGAATACGAAGAAACTAGAAAAAAAATCTGAAAAATTAGAGCTTACAAGTTTATTGTCAGAAAAATATGATAGAAATAATGCAATAATAACAATCCATCCAGGAGCAGGAGGAACAGAGTCACAAGATTGGGCTGAAATGCTTTATAGAATGTATACTAGATGGGCAAACAAAAATAATTATAAAGTAAAAGAATTGGATTATTTAGATGGGGAAGAGGCAGGATTAAAAAGTGTTACCTTTGAAGTAATTGGCGAAAACAGTTATGGATACTTAAAATCTGAGAAGGGAATACATAGATTAGTTAGAATTTCACCATTTGATAGTGGAGGAAGAAGACATACTTCATTTGCTTCTGTAGAAGTATTACCAGAAATTACAGAAGACGTAGAAATTAACATTAATCCAGATGATTTAAGAGTTGATACTTATAGAGCGTCAGGAGCAGGAGGACAACATATAAACAAAACTTCATCAGCAGTAAGGATTACACATATACCTACAAATATTGTTGTTTCTTGTCAGTCTGAACGTTCTCAATTACAAAACAGAGAAACAGCAATGAGAATGTTAAAATCAAGATTACTTGATTTGAAAGAAAAAGAACATAAAGAAAAAATAGAAGACTTACAAGGTGAACAAAAAGATATAGCTTGGGGAAGTCAAATACGTTCATATGTATTTTGTCCATATACAATGGTAAAAGACCATCGAACAAATTATGAGGTCGGAAATGTAGAATCAGTTATGGATGGAGAAATTGATGGTTTTATAGAAGCTTATTTAAAGTATAATATAGCAAATAAAGAAAGCTAAGAATTATTAAACTATAAAAGAACTCAATTGTTAAACCGAGGAGGTTGATAATAAGGGTTCTTTTTTCTATTTATTAATTATCTATTTTAATAACAGTTGTTTTAAAATAAGTAAAACATCTTTATAAATTAACATATAATATATGGAATACCATATTTATAATTAAAATGGTTTTACATTACAAAAAGAGGTGGATTAATAACATGGACACAATAATGGTTTTAAAATTTGGAGGTAGTTCTGTTGCTGATAATAAAAAACTAGAGCTAGTTGCAAAAAAGATTGCTAAAATTTACGATAAAGGAAATAAAGTTGTTGTAGTCCTTTCTGCCCAAGGAAAAACAACCGATAAATTAATAAAAGAAGCAAAAGAACTATCAAATAATGTATCAAATAGAGAATTAGATTCTTTGCTTAGTTGTGGAGAACAAATGTCTACAGCTAAATTAAGTATTTTATTAAATTATATGGGATATTCTGCAATATCTTTAACAGGATGGCAAGCAGGCATTCTAACAACAGATAATAATCAAGATGCAAGTATTATAAATATAGATACAACCAGAATTTTAAAAGAATTAAATAAAGGAAAAATAGTAATAATAACAGGTTTTCAAGGTATAGATAAAAATTTAGATATTACAACTTTAGGGAGAGGAGGCTCAGATACTACAGCAGTTGCGATTGCAGCAGCTTTGCATGCAAAAAATTGTTATATTTTCTCAGATGTAGATGGAGTTTACACTGCAGATCCAAATAAAATAAATAATGCAAAAAAAATAAAAGATCTTTCTTATGAAGAAATGTTACAACTATCTAGCGAGGGTGCAAAAGTGCTTCATAATAGATGTGTTGAAATAGGTGAAAAATTCAAAATACCGATTATAACTAAATCTAGCTTTAATGAAGAAAAGGGAACTATTATAACTGACAAAATAGAAGAGGATACAGTGAAAAGTATTATAAAAAAAGAAGTCTCAAGAGTGTCTATTATAGGAAATGGAATTATAAGAAACTTTAAGTTAATAAAACAAATTATTGATTTTATTAGAAGTAAAAAGTTAGAATTATTGAATTTTGAAATTTCTGAAACTAAGATTTCTATGGTTTTTAAAAATATTATACCTGATGAGAATATAAAAGAGTTACATGATCTAATATTCTAAAAATTGTTCTAAAAAAGACAAACCATGAATATATTATTTTAGTAGTCAAACAAAATAGGGAGGTAATAATAATGACAATTGATGAAAGAAAAGTACAAACAACCAGTGTAATTCAGAATCTTATTTTAGAAAATAGAGGAAAATTAAGTATTTCTGGAGTATTAGATGTTTTAAGTTTTGATGATCAAGTTGTTATTATAGAAACAGAGCTTGGATTATTAACAATAAAAGGGGAAAGTTTGAGAATAAATAAATTAAGTATTGATACATCTGAGGTAATTGTAGAAGGAGATATATCATCTATGAATTATAGTGATAACAAAAATGTAGAAAAATCGAAAGGAAGTCTAATTAGTAAAATTTTTAAATAAAATTTAACTAAAGGAGTTTTTTCTATGCTTATGAATCAAATATATTTATTTTTAATTTTTATAGCAAATGGTGTGCTAATAGGAATTCTTTTTGATTTTTTTAGGATTCTTCGAAAATCATTTAAAACTAATGATTTTGTAACTTATATAGAAGACTTTATATTTTGGATTTTAACAGGTTTTTCTATTTTATATTTTATATTTGTTTTTAATGATGGAGAAATTCGTTTATTTATGTTTATAGGAATAGCGATAGGAATTAGTTTGTATATGTTAATTTTTAGTTCTTTTTTTATAAAAATTAATGTAGGAATAATAGTATTCTTTAAAAATATATTAAGAAAAATTTTAAGAACAATTTTTATACCATTTAAAATAATAAAAAAATTATTTTTTAAACCAATTTCTTTTATTTTTATAAATATTAGAAAAACTTCTACAAATTTGTATAATAATTTTCTAAAACTGACTAAAAAAAATAAGAAAATAGAAAATAATGTAAAAAATTAAAAAAACAAGAAGGATTTTTCAAAAAAATGTAGAAGTATATAATTATAACATCCAAATGGATAATACATTAGAATTGGAGAGATTAACTTATGAAAAAAATATATATAAAACTAATGATTATAGCAATATCTGTATATACAATATTTACAATAATAAACCAGCAAAAGACATTAAATCAGTATAGCCAGCAAACAGAACAATTAACTCAAGAAATAGCAGAAGAAAATCAAAATAAAGAAGATCTTGCTAAGCAAAAAGATAATGTTGACTCATTAGAATTTATTGAACAAACAGCAAGAGAAAAGTTAGATATGTATTACCCAAATGAAAGGGTTTATATAGATCAAGGAATGTAAAATATTATATTCCTTGATTTTTCTTTCAAAAAGTATTCCAAAATTTGTTAAAATATGTTATAATATATATTGTTATAATATTAATTTTAATTCGTTTAAAAATTCCCGATATAAACTTAAACAATTAAATAATAAAAATTTAGGAGGTATTTATGTTAGATTTTGGAGAGATGACATTAACGCAATTAAAAGCGTTAGCAAGGGAGCACAATATAAAAAATATATCAAAATTAAAGAAAGATGAATTAATTACAGTTTTAAAGCAAGTTATATCAAACTCAGAGTCCTCAGAAAATTCTCACGAAACAGATGAGGAGTTAGATGAAAAAGAAACTACTGAAAGGCATTATGACGAAAATGGAGAACCTATAGTAGACTACAAGTTAACTAATGAAGGTGATGAAATAGTTGAAGGAATTTTGGATATATTGCCAGATGGTTATGGCTTCTTAAGAGGAGAGAATTATTTATCTAGCGATAAAGATGTTTATATATCTATGGTTCAAATACGAAGGTTTAAACTTGATACAGGAGATGTAATAAAGGGAATTTCAAGATTTAGAGAAGGAGAAAAATTCCCATCATTAATATTTGTTGGTGAAGTAAATGGAGAACATCCAGAAAAAGCTATGAAAAGAAAGAGATTTGATGAACTAATTCCAATATTTCCAAACGAAAAGTTAAAATTAGAAACTACTTCTAATGAATATGCAACTAGAATTATTGACCTAATGTGTCCTGTGGGGAAAGGGCAAAGAGGTATGATAGTAGCACCACCAAAAGTTGGAAAAACTACTTTGCTAAAAAAAGTTGCAAATGCAATTAGTCAAAATAATCCAGAAGTAGAATTAATTGTACTTTTGATTGACGAAAGACCAGAAGAAGTAACAGATATGAAACGTTCTATAAAAGGACAAGTTATTCACTCAACTTTTGATGAATTACCAGAACATCATGTAAAAGTTGCTGAAATGGTTCTTGAAAGAGCTAAAAGATTAGTGGAACACGGTAGAGATGTTGTTATATTACTAGATAGTATTACAAGATTAACGAGAGCCTATAACTTAGTTATTCCTTCATCTGGAAGAACTTTATCAGGAGGTATTGATCCTGCGGCGCTTCACAAACCAAAAAAATTCTTTGGAGCTGCTAGAAATATTGAATTTGGAGGAAGTTTAACAATTTTAGCAACAGCATTAATTGATACTGGAAGTAGAATGGATGATGTTATTTTTGAAGAATTTAAAGGAACTGGTAACATGGAAGTTCATTTAGATAGAAAATTATCAGAAAGACGTATTTTTCCAGCTATTGATATTAATAAATCTGGAACTAGAAGGGAAGACCTATTACTTACTCCAAAAGAGAAAGATACTGTATTTGCTTTAAGAAAGGCTATGAATAGTATGCCAGTTGCAGATGTTACAGAGCAAGTTATTAGTCAAATGACTCAAACTAGAAATAATGAAGAATTTATTGATAAGATGGAAAATTACTTAAGAAGATTTAAATAAAGTATTGGAAAATAGAAACCATATAAATTTGGGTTTCTATTTTTTATTTTTAATTTTTTTGAGTTTAAAATGTACTCATATAATTTCTAAATATTATTTATGATAAACTAAGAAAGAGGGGAGGGAAAGCAAATGGCAAATAAAAGAAAAAAATATAATAATAATTTAAATATTTCAGGAAATAATATAAGAAAAATCAGAGAAGAAAAAAAATTATCAAGAGAAATTTTATCAAACAAATTATTATTAGAAGAAGAAATCGATATTTCAGCTCAATCAATTGCAAATATTGAAAATAATCTCAGAACAGTTTGTGACTATGAGTTATATGGTTTATCAAAGATTCTTAATGTTGAAATTTCGAATCTATTAAATTAATATAAAAATTTTCTTAAAAAGAGAATAGGGGGATTAAAATAAGATGTGATAATGTGCAATGTTTTAAATATATAACATTGCACAAAATCAATCTTTTGTGCAAAAAGAGATAGGAGCATAATGTAAAACAGCCATAAACCTCTACTTCTGTTACTTCAAGGCTTCCAGCTGCTTTATAGTTACTAGTATATATCTTTATTTCATTATTATATTGATTATTATAATAATCTTTTGTATTACTATTATATCAATATTTATATGGCTTTTTAAAATCAATTTTAAACCCTTTTATTATTTTGTATATATAATTTCATTACTATAATTATTTTACTCATTATAATCTTTAATTTATATCTATAATTTTTTCTTAATTATTATTTTGATCTTTATATATTAATTTGTATTAAATTTTTTTTAAAATCTCCAAAGTCCCTATTTCTCTATATTTGCCTTATTTTACGGGCAACAAACTATATGTCTAAAAAATAAAAACGGCTTAAAATCGATTCTCGCGCGTCACTTTTTTAGCACTTTTTAGACTTTTTTCATGTGTCTATAATTTCTTCAGAAAAATCTTTTTTTTATTCTAATTTTCTAAAATCAATATTTAGCCTTAAATTTTAAACAAGTATTTATCTGGCTTAAATATAAAAATAGCTTAAAATCGATTTTAGAATGTTATTATTTTGTATAATTTTTAATTGTAATACAGTTATTGCAATAATTATAAAAATGCAAAATATAATATTAAATTATATTAATTAAATTTATAAATCTGCAAACAAAATTCATTAAAATCAGAATTCATATAATAAATGATTAATTTTACATTTCAATAATTAAAATTGCTTAAAAACGATTTTGAACTAAATAGAATAAAAAAATCACCAAACAACAAATGTTCGCTTTTTGATATTACAATGTTTGCATTACAAAATTATAGTTCTAAAATTTTAAATATTTATAAATTATAGTTTTTAAATTTTTATAAATTTCTATAAATTATTGTGAACCACCCATTGTCTAAAGCCAATGGGCTTCCTGCTTCATCGACCTCGTAACCTACTATCTCCACAGGCGTT
>CALXFC010000013.1 GCA_944387485.1 uncultured Clostridia bacterium | reverse complement strand
TAATCCTTCTGATTTAGAATTAGAAAACATAGATATAAAATCTATAATGACCAAAGCTATAGAACGTCAAGGATTTTTCTTTCATATTTTAGAAAAAGCAAAAGATGAAGTTGGATTTAATGCAGATGGTTGTAAATTATTAATTGAAGCCTTTTCCTCTTCAGACGATATATTAGTTTTTACTATAACAAAATATCCTGAAGAAGGAAATATTAAGAATATAAATTCAAATAAGAAACTTAAAGTGAAAAGGAAGTCTTTAAATATATCTAATATGCAAGCCATTTATAAATTTAATAATTTTGATGAATTTTGTGATTTTTGCGAATGTATAAATAAACAATA
Organism: uncultured Clostridia bacterium; assembly: GCA_944387485.1. Taxonomy (GTDB): domain Bacteria; phylum Bacillota; class Clostridia; order TANB77; family CAG-508; genus CAG-269. The sequence goes on along the minus strand of CALXFC010000013.1, from coordinate 25,908 downwards.
TAAATATGATATAAAAAAACTTTCTAAAAACACTTATTTATACCTGTACAATAATACATATTATCTAATTATGAAAAATAAAAATTTAGAAGAAATGCAAATTAAAAACTTTTATTCTATAGCTTCTGAATTTTTAATACCAGTTCATTATTCTAATAATTTTGAAAATAAACTATTAGAATATGGTAAAACTATCATTAAAGGTAATTCCATTGTTACTGGTATTAAATATTTTGGAAAAAAGTAAATTTAAAAAACCGGATAAAAATGTCCGGTTTTTTTATTCTAATAAACATAATTTTGTGGATTATATGCAACTCCATTAATTCTTACTTCTAAATGTAGATGTGGCCCTGTTGAATTTCCTGTAGATCCTACTGCTGCTACAGTTTGTCCTTGTGATACTTGTGTTCCTGTTCCTACATATAATTTACTACAATGACAATAATAAGTTTGTACTCCATTTCCATGACTAATTACTAACATATTGCCATAAGAGCCTTTATATCCTGAAAATGTTACTGTGCCTGACGCTGCAGCTTTTATTGGTGTTCCCGTTGCTGCTGAAATATCTAAACCTGTATGAGAAGATCTTCTTATACTACTAGATGCTCCAAATCTTGATGTTATTACACCTGAAATTGGTTGAATTAAAGTTATACCTATATTCGCTTTTGCACTTGATGTGGTTCCTTTTGTATTTACTGTTCCTGATGATGCATATTTTGTTGATGATTTGGTTGTTGAAGCAACTACAACAGGTTTTGGTGGTTCTACATATAACTTTGATACAGCCTCTTCTGATGTAACCAAGTCTTTCATTTCTGTCTCATATTTTTCTACAATTGATATTTTTTCTATGTTAGAACTATTTTTAGCTTTTAAATCATTTACAACTTTTTCAGCTTCTTCAAAAGTAGCAACATATGTTTTTTCCTCTTGATTGTCTGCTATTGCATAATATCTATAATATGTAACTCCTGATTCCTTTATTTTATTAAATATTTCCTCATCATTTGTGACAACATTTTTCTTTAATAAACATAATTTATATTCCGGTAGTTTCTCTACTTGTACAAATGCAACATTAGAATTAGATTCATCTCCATTATTAACATAATCGTTTATTTTATGTTGCAAGCCTGTTCTATCTTCTGTATATCCTACTTGTTCTCCATTTATAAAAACACTATATGTAGGCTTATATAAAAAAGCTATTGTACCTATAATTAAAAAAACTGCTATTATAAAAAGAATTATAAATTTAATTCCTCTTCTAGTGTGTACCAACACTTTTTTTAACATTGGTTCTCTCTCCTTTGTATATCTTTTCCTATTTTTCATTGTAATCATATTGTAATATTTATCTTTTTGCAAAGATATTCTATCTTTAATTTCCGTAAGTTTTCTCAATTTTTTTCCGTTTATCTCATTTTTAATCGTTTTATCTCGTTTTTTCTTTGTAATTTATTTTTAACAACTAAAAATCGCATAAGAACAATACTTACGCGACTTTTTTATTTTTACCCTTGCATTTCTGTTTTTACAGTATTTATTTCTGTTACTGTTGCTTTTTGTGCTGGTATATAATAACCTTTACTTTGAGCTACTTTAAATAGCTCATACTGAAAACTTTCATCATTATTTCTAATTTGTTGAAATGTTTGTCTAAGCTGCATATTTTCGCATTCTGATATTGCTGTTTGATATGCTGTTAAATCAGACTTTACTCCTGCTAAAATATCATTTACCATTACTTTCTCGTCCATAATTTTCCTCCTTTAATTATTTTCTAAAAAACTCATTAATTTTTGTTTTGTATTTAAAGCATCCTGTGCTGATTTTGTAAACATTTGCTTTATTTGTGGATCTACTGCTTGGCCTGCATATGTGTTTAATTTTTGATATGTTGTTTCATGTGCTCCTATTAAATGTCTTAAATGTTGTAATTCTGCTTGATTTAAATCTGCCATATTTATCCTTCCTTTCATATAAATTCTAAATGTATTATTTCCAACATTTATATTTTTATACAAAAAAATAAAAACAGAATAATCTGTTTTCATTTTAATAATATTTCTTCTACTTCTTTCCAATTATTTACTCTAACAAAATTATTTTGTTTTAATTCTTCTTCTGTCATGTTTTTATTATGATATGCAGTAAATAATAATTTTAATTCTGCTTTTCCCATTAATTTTTTAGGGCTATCATCAATTCTAATATCTGCATCTAATAGATCTTTATTAGAAATAAATATAAATTTATGTGGATCTATAAAAGGAAAATTTTTAAGTAAAAAATTATATTTATCATTCAAAGTTTTGCCTGAGACCTCAGGAGCATCTCTAAAAACATATGCAGTAGCAATATACACATCATAAACCTTATTTAATTTCTCCATTACTTCTTGTGAGTCTTTTACAATATCAACATAGTCATATGCATTTTTTGTAGAATACCATTCCGCCCATTCTTTTAATCTCTCTTTTGGTATTAAATCATTTATGTAATATGAGTTAGCATCTTCTTGCTCATAATTTGTTTCCAAAAATTCATTTATCATTCTAATAAATCCTTTCTCACAAAGCACATCATCCATATCTACCATTATTTTTTTCATAAACATCTTTCCTTTATTAATTATCAATTACTTCTAAATTAGCAAATTTAGCCATTAATCTCTTATGTCCAACCTTATCAAAATTAATGTCTACTTTTAAATCTTCTCCTTCTGGTTCTACTTTATTTATTGTACCTTCTCCAAATTTCTTATGGAATATTCTTACACCTTCTTTGTATTGTGATAAGTCAACTTCTTTATTTGATTTTTTATTTAAATTGCTTAAGAAACTTTCTGCTGTTCTAAACATAAAATTATTATTGTTAACCTTGTTTGCTGCTGCAACTGATTCTTTTTGTTCAATTTTATAACTTTTTACTTTGCCAGCACTTTGCGTTCCATATGTCCAATTATAAGAAGAATCTTTAAACATTCTATCTTTATTTGTTGTTTCTCCAAATGCTTCTTCATATCCTTCTAATAATTCTTCCGGTATCTCCTTTAAAAACCTAGATACCTGGTTATAACTTGTTGAACCAAATATTGTTCTTTGCTTACTACAAGTTAAAAATAAATGCTCTTTTGCTCTAGTTATTCCTACATAACACAAACGTCTTTCTTCTTCTAGCTCCTTTGGCTCTGATATTGATTTATATCCTGGGAATATTCCTTCTTCCATACCTACTAAAAATACTACTGGGAACTCTAATCCCTTTGCGCTATGTAATGTCATTAAAGTAACAAAATCTGCATTTTCATCTAAATCATCAATATCACTAGATAATGTAATTCCCTCTAGGAATTCTCTTAAACCATTTTCAGCTTCTTCTTCCTCAAACTCTATTGCTACTGTTAAAAACTCGTCTAAGTTTTGAAGTCTATTCTCCGCTTCTATTGTATTTTCATTTTGAAGAGCTTTTGTATAACCTGTTTTCTTTAGTGTTTCTTTAATTAAATCTGATATTGGCATATCATCTTTTTTAGCTTTTAATTCTTCTATTACGTTTACAAATTCTCTTGAGTTTAAAAATACTCTATTTAATCCAAACTCATCTGCTCTTTTTATTATTTCATACATTGGTATTTCTGTTTCGTTAGATATTGTTTCTATTTTATCTAAACTTGTCTTACCAATTCCACGTTTTGGTTCATTTATTATTCTTCTTAAACTTAAATTATCATTTGGATTTTGTATTAATCTTAAATATGCAATTATGTCTTTAATTTCTTTTCTTTCATAGAATTTTAAGCCCCCTATTATCTTATAAGGAATATTTTCTCTTCTTAAAATATCTTCTATTGCTCTTGATTGTGTATTCATCCTATATAGTATTGCAAAGTCCTGATATTTATAATATTCTTCTCTTCTTAAATGTTCTATTTGCTCTACTATGTAACTTGCTTCATCATACTCATTATCTGCTTGATATACTTTTGGTAAATTTCCTTCTTCATTTTGTGTCCATAATTCTTTTTTATATTTTACTTCATTATTTTTTATAACACTATTTGCTGCTTTTAATATATTTCCTGTACAACGATAATTTTGTTCTAGTTTTATTATTTTAGTTCCTGGAAAATCTTTTTCAAAATTTAATATATTTGAAATATCCGCTCCTCTAAAAGAATAAATTCCTTGGTCATTATCTCCTACAACTGTTATATTTTTGTATTTTGAAGCTAAAATAGTCACTAATGTAAATTGAGATTTGTTAGTATCTTGATATTCATCTACTAAAACATATTTAAATTTACCACAATAATATTCTCTTATATCTTCATTATCTTGTAAAATTTTTATTGTATAATTTATAATATCATCAAAATCTATTGCATTATTTTCTTTTAACCTTTTTTGATATAATTCATATACAGTTGCAATTTTTTCTTTTCTAAAGTCTCCATTTGCTCTTAATGTATACTGGTCTGGTTCTAACATTTCATTTTTTGCATTACTAATTTCTGATAAAACTGCTCTTTCATTAAATAATTTATCATCTATATTTAAGTCTTTTAAACAATTTTTTATCATTGTTCTTTGGTCTGTTGTATCAAATATTATAAAAGATGTATCAAAACCAATTCTATCAATAAATCTTCTTAAGATTCTTACACAAATTGAGTGGAATGTTCCCATCCAAATATCTGCTGCAACATCACCTACTAAATTTACAATTCTTTCTTTCATTTCATTTGCTGCTTTATTTGTAAATGTTATTGCAAGTATATTCCAAGGTTTTACTCCCTTTTCTTTTATTAAATATGCTATTTTATGTGTTAATACTTTTGTTTTTCCACTTCCAGCACCTGCTATTACTAAACATGGTCCTTCTGTATTTACTACGGCTTCACGTTGTTTATCGTTTAATTCTTCTAATATTTCTGACATTTTTCTCTCCTTTTTTACTTTTCTAGGCTAGTTGAAATTATATCTTCTATAAAAACAAAAGTCAATAGAAATTTAAAATATTTTCAAACGTTTTTTCGCTAATGTTGTTTTAATAAAACCTTAGCCATTTAATATAACTAAGGTTTTTAAATTAATTATTTTTCTTTTATCTTATCTATTAATAATTCTATACATCTACTTATTTCTTTACTACATTCTAAATATGTTTCTTTATCATATCCCCATGGATCTTTAATATCTATTTTATCATGATGTGGTTCGTCATATTTCACATATTCTTTCATTGAAAAAACTTTTCCATTTAACTCTGGATATAGTTCTAATACATCTTGCTTATGATTTTTAGTTGCACATAATATTAAATCCATTTTCTTTATATTAGAATTTCTAATATTTGTTGCTCTATGATTTTCCAAATCTACATCATAATAATTTTTCATAACATATTTTGCTTCCCATGTTGATTTTTCTCCATTATAAGCATTTACTCCACAAGAATATACTTTTACATTTTCTATTTTTAAATCTTTTAATCTTTTTTCTAGCAAATGATGTGCCATTGCACTTCTACAAATATTCCCTGTACATATAAACATTATATTCATATTTTTTCTCCTCATAATACAATTTTCTTTTTTGTATTTTAACTTTTTGCCTATTCCTCTATCATGTTTACCATCTATATATAGTATATACTAATCTTATGTTTTTGTCGATTATATTGGAAATATTTTTCCAACACTTTCATTTTTTACTTTGTGCTGGAATAGAATTTTAATATTATACAAAATAACTCAAAATTAATTAATAATCTTATTTCTATTATATAGATTATTTAAATTTTTAAAATTAAAACTTGTTTATTTTTATATTTTTGTATCTTCAACTTATAATTTAGTAGCAAAAATACCAATTAAAAATCCTAACATATTTCCTACTGCTGTCATTCTTCCATGATATAAACCATTTGATTCTGATTTAAACAGTAAATTTTTGAACTACTCTAATTTATTGAGTAGTTCTTCCCTAATTTAATTCTTCTTAAAATTTTCTTCTTTTTTGCTTATTTTAACCTTTAAAAGACTTATTTTTTCTATTCCATCCAAAGCCAAAATCACTTCTTTTTATTTTACACATTTCACCATTACCACGATAAAAAACTATTCCTTCTATATAATGATTTTTAAGATATTGTTTTATTCCCTCATAATCTCTTGGGACATTTTCTAATATTCTCTTTCCATGCTTTTCTAAAATATCTGTATCCAAATTATATGGATTGCCATTTATATGTTTTCCAATTAATTCATAAGTTCCTTCTTCTAAATTATCGTTTTTTTGTCTTTCAAATGCTTCTAAATAATATTTAGCATTTGAATCATCTTTCGTACATAAAAGCCAATGTGGAAAATGACCTGTTAATAAATCAGGTCTTTCTTGGCAAGGAATTGCACCTTGTGGTAGAACTCTTCCTTTTTTATAATCATATCTTCTATAAATTTTTCCATTTTTGATTAAACAACATGTCCCATCTATTTTTTCTGTTGCAAAGCCTTCTCCGATCTAATACCCATTGACACTCAGGTTCTACTTCATTTAAACATTTGGCTATTTTATTATTTTCAAATTGTCTTTTAAAAAGTGTTTTCATTTTTTTCACCTAATCATCTCCTAATAACCAATCTATTAAATATTTAATCTTAATACCATCTTCCGAAGTGTTATTATATAATTTATCCATTGTTAAAACTATTTTTTCATAATTATCATTTATTTGTCTTAAAGGATTTAATTCGCGTTGTTTTACATTTTCTTCTAACATTGTATATGTTACTTGAAAATACTTTTTATCGTTTGATTTTGTTGCTATAAAATCAACTTCTAGTGCGTCTGTTTTTCCTATTGTAACATCATATCCTTTTCGCAACAATTCAAAATAAACTATATTTTCTATAATATGACCAAAATCTGAATTTCTAAAACCTAATGTTACATTTCTTATTCCTGTATCTACTATATAATATTTTTCTAATGTTTTTAATAATTCCTTTCCCTTAATATCGTATCTTGGGGCTTTATATATAACATACGCATTTTCAAGCATTTGTAAATAATTGAGAACTGTGTTGTGTGTTATCTTTGTTCCTTGACTTGTTAAATAATCTGCAATTTTTTTAGAAGATATTTGACTTCCAATATTGCTCATTAAAAATTTTAAGATTTTTTCTAATAAACTTCCATCTACAAGTTTGTTTCGCTCAACAACATCTTTCATAAACACTGTATTATATATTCCTTTTATAGCATTTTCATACAAATCTGCCTCATTTTTTATTGTTATAATTCCTGGCATTCCTCCAAATTTTACATATTCAATAAATTTATCTTCAATACTTATATTATCCTCAAGAACTGTAAAATCTAAAAATTCCTTGAATGACAATGGCAATACTTTTATTTCAATATATCTGCCCGTAAGATATGTTGATAATTCTGATGATAATAAATAAGCATTTGATCCTGTTATATAAATATCACTGTCAATATCTATTAATAATGCATTTACAACTTTTTCCCACCCTGTTATTCTTTGAACTTCATCAAGCAATATATAATTTTTTTGATTTTGCTTTGTTCTTTCTTTTATCCAACTATGCATTTCTTTGTAATTTTTTATATCATCAAATTCAAATGATTCAAAATTCATATATATAATATTTGCTTTTTTATTCTCTTTCAATATTTCTTCTTTAAAAATTTTTAATAAACTAGATTTTCCACATCTTCTAATACCTGTAATAACCTTTATAAATTCTGTATCTTTATAAGCTAATAATTTATTAATATATAATTTTCTATTTATCATAGTTCTCACCTCTTTATAATTATACACTTTTGCTTTTTTTCTGTCAAGTTTTGTTACTATATTAACAAAACTTGTAAAATCTTTATTTTTTGTTATTGCGTTAACATTTTTTGTGTTTTGTGTAGTTATTTTATTTATCTAAAATAATTTTAAGTTAATTAGTATCACTATTTTTATGTATATGTACTATAATACTATCTTTTCTAATTGTTCATAATTAAATCCATGTGATGTACAAAGTCCTAATTTTAAGTTTCTTTGATAATTGTTACATATCATATCTAATCATACATTTTTCTTGCTCTAACACCAATTTTATGCTTACATTCATAACATATTATCAAACCATCTAGCAAAAAAATGATGTTTCTTTTTATTTCTATTATAATTTTAAAGCATTACTATTTTTTGTACTTTATCGAAATTTTTTTATTTATAATTGTTTCATGGGTATTTTCTACAATATTCCATTGTTTTTTAGATTAGCTCTTATTTTTCTATTTTTATAAATTATCCTACTTCTTTTATTTTGTACTGTAACTCCAATATATATTTTATTTTTTTAATATTTTTTATAGTTTTATTTAATTTCCGTGAAATTGCACATTAAAACTTGTATTATTTTTATATTTTTGTATCTCAACTATAATTTAGTGGCAAAAATACCAATTAAAAATCCTAACATATTTCCTACTGCTGTCATCCTTCCATGATATAAACTATTTGATTCTGGTATTAATTCTCCAGATACAATATAAAGCATTGCTCCTGCTGCAAAACTTAAACAAACAGAAATTACTTGTTCTGAAATCGAACCTACAATTGCTCCAAAAAATGCTCCTATTCCTGTCGTTACTCCTGATAGAATCACGTAGAAAATAACTTTAAAAGGATTCATTCCTCCATTTTTCATAGGAATTGACATAGAAATTCCTTCTGGCACGTCATGCAAACATATCGCTATTGCAAGGCTTAAGCCTAATTTTAATGAAGACTCAAAACCAGAACCTATTGCTAAGCCTTCTGGAAAGTTATGTATTGCAAGTCCTATTGATACTATCATTCCTGTTTTCAATAGCTTACTTTGTTTATTATTTACTTGTATTTTATTACTGAACTTTTTATCTACTAATAAATCACAAAAAATCATAGCAATTATTCCTAATATTACACCAATAATTACTTCTAATATATTACTAATTTCTAAAGCTTCTGGTATTAAATCAAAACATATTACTGCCATCATTAATCCTGATGCTAATGCTAAAATAAAGCTTAAAAATTTATTTGATTGTTTTTTTATAACAACTCCTAATATTCCTCCAATTGTTGTTCCAAATGTTCCAAAAAACAATCCTAAAAGTGTTGTTTTTAATATTTCCATAAATAAAAACTCCTTACAATTCTATATATTTTAGTTTATTGTAAAGAGTTTTATAATATTCTTTGTTTTTTTATATTTTCTTTTCTAAAATTTTTTCTTGAACTACATTTCCATCTACATCTTTTAGAACTAATTTATTATCATCAAATATTAAATAACTATGTTTACTATTTTCTTTTGGTAAAGAAATAGAACCAGGATTTGCAAAAACAATTCCGTCTTTTTCTTTGATAAAACCTACATGGAAATGTCCATACATCATTATATCTATTTTTACACCTAATGGTGGCAAATTATCTATATTATATTTATGTCCATGTGATAAAAACAAATTATATCCATTTACATCCATTTCTACATATTCTTTAAATTGGAATTCTGAAATTGCCTCATCTACTTCTGCATCGCAATTTCCTTTAATTACTATAAGTTTATCTTTTAAAGAATTTAGTATTTTAGCAACCTCCATTGGATTATATTCTTGTGTTAAATCATTCCTAGGGCCATGATAATATAAATCACCTAATAAAACTATTTTATCTGGTTTTTCTTCTTTTTCTATTTCTAATATTTTTTTAGCATAATACCAAGAACCATGAATATCAGATATAACTAATAATTTCATTTTATTCTTCGTCTCCTTTTAATTTTTCTGCTCTATCTGCAGCAATTAAATTGTCTATCATTTCGTCCAAGTCACCATTTAAGAAGTTTTCCATTTGATAAATACTCATACCAATTCTATGGTCTGTTATCCTTCCTTGAGGATAGTTATATGTCCTTATTTTTTCACTTCTATCTCCTGAACCTACTTGTGATTTTCTTGCATTTGCTATAGTGCTATCTTGTTTTGCTTTTTCCTGTTCATAAAGTTTTGTTCTTAGCATTTTCATAGCATTATCTCTATTTTGGAATTGTGATCTTTCTGTTTGACATTCTACTGTAATTCCTGTAGGAATATGTATTAATCTTACGGCTGATGATGTTTTATTAATATGTTGTCCTCCTGCTCCTGAAGATCTAAACACTTCCATTTTTATATCTGCTGGATTTATTTCTATTTCCACATCTTCTACAACTGGAAGTACTGCTACTGTTACTGTAGATGTATGTATTCTTCCACTACTTTCAGTATCTGGAACTCTTTGTACTCTATGTACACCACTTTCAAATTTTAATCTACTATATACACCTTTTCCTGTAACCATGAATGATATTTCTTTATATCCTCCAAGTCCTGTATCATTTTCGTTTAAAACTTCTACTTTCCAATGTTTCTTTTCAGCATACATTGAATACATTCTAAATAGTGTTCCTGCAAATAATGCTGCTTCTTCTCCTCCTGCTCCTGCTCTTATTTCACAAATAATATTTTTATCATCATCAGGGTCTTTTGGAATTAATAAGAATTTCATTTCTTCTTCTAATTTTGGTAATTGTGCTTTTTTATCATAATATTCAGCTTCAGCAAGTTCTTTCATTTCTGGATCAGTAAGCAACTCTTCTGCTTCTTCCATTTCCTTTTTTACTTTTTTATATTCACGGAATTTTTGAACTAATTCCTCTAAGTCCGCATGTTCTTTCATAGCTTTTCGCCATTCTGCTTGGTTAGAAATTAATTCTGGATTTGATATTTCCTTTGTTAATTCTTCATATCTTTTTTCAATTGCCTCTAGTTTCTCAAACATATTAATTTCTCCTTTACAATTTTTAACAATAATTATTATACTACATTTTATGCTTTATTACAAGAGAAATTAGTCAGCTTTTAGGATATATCGATTAAAAATATTATTAAAAAAATTATGTATTGACATTGAAGGGTTACTATAATAAATATAGTTACCACAAATTATTTTTTTATTTTCTTTTTCTTTATCCTCCATAATTTTATTTGCATTACTTATTGCAAATTTTATATCTTCTAAATTTATTTGTTCTAAAATCTTATCTATATTGCTTTCCTTTTTTATATTATCCGTTTTTCCTAGTCCATATTCTTTTCTTAGAATAGCTATATAATCGTCGTTATTTGTAACAGCCTTATTAAAAGATTTTTTGTGTAATAATAACCATAAATCAAAATTTAAATTACTATATGCTATATCTATATTTCCTTTTTTGCATATTTTTATTTTATTCTCAAATTCTTTTTTATTATTATCATAGTCAAATACTGCTACTTTTGGCATTAAAGTTGAAGCAGTTTGTAATACTTTTAATTTTTCTACTTTATTAAATTTTATAGTTACTTTTTCATATTCATTTTTTACTAATCTAGAAAAATGTTTGAAATATTTTTCTTCTTGATTTCCTTCGAAAAAGCAAAGATAAGTCTTATTTGTTTTCATCTTTATCACCTTCCTTGCTATCTTCTAAGACTGATGCAAAATCTATATATGGTAATGCTCCGAATTCTCCTTCAAAATATTTATTCATATAATTATTATCATTTCTAACATTGAAATCTGATAACTTATATACACTACTCATATAAGTATCTTCATCTTTATCCACAAACATAATCTGATCTCTTCTAAAAAATCTCTTTTGTAAATATAAAGGGTTATGTGTATTAAATATTATTTGTGAATGATTTGTATTTATTTCTAAATTATTAAATAAATCAAGTATTCCACCTATTAATTCTGGATGTATAGAAGAATCAAATTCATCTAATATGAATGTACTACCTTTTTTAAATTCCTTTATAAAAGGTAACAAAAATTCTAGTAACTTAATTGTTCCCCTTGACTCTATTCCTCTTGATTCTATTGCAAGTCCCGTTTTAGTATTATCTGGTTCATAGAAAGATGTTAATTCATAATTTCCTGTATTTTTATTTTTTACTAATCCTATTTCTTGTGGCCCAAAATCTGCTAATCTTGTTAATTTTTTTAATGATTCATTCATAAATATTACATCATCATCTATTTTTCCATTAACTTTTATTAATAGTTTTCTATCATTAAAATCTATTACCGTTACTAAATAATCTTGGAACCAATTTACAATATCATTAGCTGTTTTTAGACTAATATTAGACTTAAATCCCGCTGTTAAAAATAAATCTTGGTCATCCATATTTTGTGAAAGTATTTCTGTTAACCTTTTTATATCTAAATAACTCATATCTTCTTTTAGCATTTTTTTAATATTTTCTTCAAAAATAGCAACATTTTTTTCTATTCTCTTAAAGATTGGCATTTTTACTTCTTTGATAGAAGTTCCCTCAACCTTGTAATTTATAATATTTAACTCTTCTCCTATTATTTTCCTTATTTCTTCATCTATAGATGTAGCTACAATTTTTAATACATAGTTATAAATATTTAAATCTGTCTTAAAAGTAATATTAAATTCAATTGGCTCTTTCATTTTTTTTGCATCATGAATAAAAGGGTCCAATTCTAAATCCTTTATAGATTTATTTTCTATTTGCTTCTTTATTGTTCCATTTATAATAATATCTTTTAATGTTTGAAACGCATTAATAATACTAGTCTTTCCACTAGCATTTGCACCATAAATAACCATTGATGGAAGAATGTTTTTTTCCGTATTATTATTTCCTGCAATTTTTATTAATCTTTCTTTCATTTCTCTTTTCATGTTATCCGCTACCATTGATATAGTAGTATAGTTATAAAAAGATTTGAAATTTTTTATTTTTAAATCTATTAGCATAAAAAGACCTCCTTTTATATAATATTATACCTTTCAGTTTTATAATTATAACATTTTCATTTCAAAAAGTAAATATGTATCTGTGATTTTTTCTCAAACACATAAAAATATAGTAGCAATTTAAATATACTACTATATTCACATTTTATACTATATTAAATTATAATAATTATATTCTATGTTATTTTTTTCTAATATATCTTTTTCCCTATTTGTACAAGTTAATAAAATTATTTGATGATTTATAAATTTATCTTTCATATATTTTAATATATTTTCTAATCTTTCTTCATCAAAATATGCAAAAGCTTCATCTAATATTATTGGCATACTTTCTTTAGATAAATCTTCTATCATTGATAATCTTAATGATAAATATAATTGGTCTATTGTTCCTACACTTAACCTGTCAGCTGGTACATATTCACCATTTTTAAGTTCTACAATTAAACCATCTTCATCATTAAATCTTATATTATTATATTTTCCGTTTGTTATATTAGAAACATTTTTAGATAGTTCTTCAGTAAACTTAGGAGTAACTGTATTTTTCATATCTTGATATGCATTTGTTAATACTTCTTTTGCTAATTCAAAACTTATATTCATCTTGTTTAAGGTTGACATTTTTTCTTTATCGTTAACTAATTCTTCTTCTATTTTTGATAAATCGTCTAGCATAGGCTCTATATTATTTTGGTCTAATTCTAGTTTATGCAATTCTATATTTTTTTCGTTTATCTTACTTTGTTTGCTATCTACTTCAGCATTTATATTCTCTAAATTGTTTAAATTAACAAGCATACTGCTTCCTATTTTTCCCATATATTTATTTTTTAGTTTTTCCTTTTCTAAGTTTATCTTTAAATTAAAGTTATTTTTTAAATTATCTAATTTGCTTTGTATATCAGAATTATTGTCTCCTAATACTTTTATTTCTTGATTTAAGTTATTTATTTCTAAATTTATTTTATCTAATAACTTTTGTCTATCATTCTCTTCTTTTTGTGTTTTATTTTTAAACTTATTTATTTTATAAATAGAAAAAATTAATACAATTGGTATGGTAATAAGAAAAATATAATTAAATATTCTATTTTTAATGAATACAAATTGTATAATATTAATTAATATTGTTAAGACAAATAATAGTATTATTTGTTTGTTTAATTTCTTTTTTTCTTTATTTAATTTTTTATTACCAACTGTTTTATTATTATCTTCTAAAATATCTTTATTATTAGCTTTTATTTCGTTTATTTTTTCTTTTATTTTGTTTATTTTTTCATTGTTTTCTTTTTTTATATTTTCTTGTAATTTTATTTTTTCTTGTTCTAGCTTCTCTTTCTCAGCAATTCCTTTTATTTCTTTTAATATATTATTTTCATTTTCTAATTTTAAAATTTCTTCTTTTAAATTATTTTTATTTTCTTCAATATCATATTTAAAATTTTCATATTTAGTTAATTCATTTTTTTCATTTTCTAGTTTTTCTATCTTTCTAGATAACACATTTATTGGTTTTTCCCTAGACTTTGCTGTTCCTACTTCATCTAATTGTCTTTTATTTATTCTATCTATTGCTCTTTTAAATGAAACATTATCTTCTCCTGTTCCAACTAAATTTGCTATTTTTTGTACAAGCATACTTTGTTGTTTACTTTCTAATTTTACCTCTTGTTGCCCTACTACTATTGTTGATAAAAATAAATCTTCATCTACCTTTGTTTGTTCATAAAAGAATTCATTTCCTTTTGTTTTATCTATATTAAACTCTTTTGATACATCTTCTTTTCTTTCATTATAAATATTAGGATTTTTCTTTTTAAAATCTCTATGTATTTCATATTTAGTTTTATCATTTAGCTCATATTCTATATTCCCTGAGAATTCTTCACCATCCCAAGGTAAATATTTTTCATAATCAGAATATTCTTTTCCTTTTTTATTTTTAGATATTCCATAAAAACTATTTATTATAAATCTTAAAAGCGTAGATTTTCCCGCTTCATTTTTTCCATAAATTATATTTATTCCGTCTTTTAAATCTATTTGTTTTTCTTTTAATTTTCCATAAGAATTTATTTTTATTTTATTAATTTTCAAAATATCACCTCTATTCTAAAGCATCTAAACCAATTTCTATTGCTTTTTCTAATATATTTTTTCTTTCTAAATCTTCTTCATTTTCTAATCTTTTCATCATATCTTTAACAAATAATCCTCTTAATGTACTTTCATTTGAAATCTTCTCTAAATCTCTTGACATTTTAGTTTCGTCTTTTATTTTTATAATTCTATCATTTTGAATAAATTTTAAAATATCATATTTATCTATTTCAAAATTTCTTCCACCTACTAATATAATTTCTACATAAGTATTTTGTTTTATATTCAAGTTGTTTATATTTTCAATTAATTCCTCTTTTGAATATATGTTATCCACATTTAATTCTTTTATTGTGAATTCTTCATCATCTAAAGGAACAAATTCTAAGTTTAATTCATTATCAAGACTTCCTACTATCATTCCATGCTCTCCAAGTTCATCAAATCCTAAAGAAACAGTTGAACCTGGATATACTATTTTTTGATTTTTACTATAATCTGCTTTATGGATATGACCTAATGCAACATAATCAAAACCTTTTTCTTCTAAAACCTTTCTAGAAATAGGATTATATGGTTTATCATCATTTTTTGCTCCATCTAAATTTCCATGTATTACTAAAATATTTGGTTTTCCATTTTGTAATAAACTAATATCCTCAATACCACAATTTTCACAATAAAAATCATCAAAACTATAACCATAAATATTACAATCAGGCATTTCTATTTTTTCTATATAAGAATTAAATATTTTTACATTTTCATTCCAATTAAATTTATTGTAATATGAATTTTTTACTTTTGGATCATGGTTTCCTGCTGCTATAAATATTTTAGTTTGAGGAATTTCTTTAAATAAATTATTTATATATTCAATACTTGATTGTTTTATATATTTATGTTCATATAAATCTCCAGATATAAACATGTATTCTATATTATTTTCTTTTATATAATCTATTATTTTCTTAAAGACTTTTCTTTGTTCTAATCTTCTTAAATCTCCCATAATATCTTTATCTGATAGATTTAAAAACGCACTATCTATATGCATATCTGCTATATGTATAAACTTCATTTTCTCACCTCAATTTTTTGCTTTCTTATATCTTATATCATAACGAACACTTTTTTGCAAGTATTTTTAAAATTATTGTTTTTAAATAAAAAAAGTACAAGCAAGTTTTTAAATTAAGCAAATTAGCGTAGGGAAATTAAGGGTAGCTAATTTGCAGGTAAGCGAAGCTTAAATTTAAAAACTTGCTTCAAATCCCTGTAATATACAAAAAAGCTAGAAAATAATTAATATTTTCTAACTTTTATTTTTACTGTTTTTTTGCTCCGTCCCCAAAACAGTTCTAATCATCTATAGGTCCAAATAATTCATCAAATTTAGCTTCTAATTCTTTTTGTAAATCATAATCATCACTTTCTTCGGTTTCTTGTGGTAATATTGGTGCATCATTAAACTCTTCCAAATCTAATGTTTGTATTCCCTGCTTTTCATTTTTATTTATACTTTCTTGACTTTCTATTTTTCCTTGTTGCTCCATATTATTATTGACACTTATACTTTCATTAGCTGGTCCTTCTATTTTATTTATTTCTTGCTTATTAACATCTGGTTCATCTTCAAATAAATCATCCAAAGATTCTACTTTTAAATCTTGTTTTTTCTCTTCATCCTTTTCTTCTACATATGGATTATAAGGATTATATTTTCTCCAAGTTCCTCTATTAATTTCTCCGATATCATTATGATTTATTTCTACTCTAGCTAGTTCTCTAGCCATTGGATGCTTAAAATAATAATATTTCTGAGCTTTTACTGGTTTTATTCCTTTTTCAAATATAATACATAAATCATTATCTAGTCTACGAAGTTCATCTGGAGTCATCAGTGCTCTTGCCATAACTTGATCTGAAACTGACTTTCCTGTTCTCCAATTTTGTCTATCTCTATTTACTGATACGCTATCTCTTTCTATTGTCTTTTCTCCTAATGCCTTAGAGAAGTATTCTACGGTTTTATATGAGTTACTTCCTAAAAATACATGTGTATCACAGTTACCCATAATTGTTTCATAAGATTTCTCATAAATTGCTTCTAATTGGTCTAAGTTTTGTAATATTACACTAAATGAGATTCCTCTACTTCTTGAAGTAGATATTTTTTGGTCAAAATCTGGTATTTGTCCTATATTTGCAAACTCATCTAATATAAAAAATGTTTTTTCTTTTAACTTACCACCATTTTGATCTGCAAAGTCATATAATTGTTCTATCATTTGTGAAAAGAATATTGTTAATATAAAATTATATGCTGTATGTGTATCAGGTGATATTACATATACCGCTGTTTTTCTGGAACCTATCTCTTCAAAATCTATTGTATCTGTTGATGTTAACTCTGCTATCTCTTTTGAATCAAATTTTCCTAATTTTGATTGTAATGTACTTAGTATTGAACTATATGTTTTTTCTGGTGCTATTTCAATAGATTTATAATTCATTCTAGCTGGATGGTCATATGGAAGTTGACTCATTAATTCTGATAACAAGTTATTTCCGCCTTTGTTATTTGCTGCTCTTACTAATTCTGCACAACTTGCTAAATTTTGCTCTTCTTCTGGCCTTGTTGCTATTAAGTAATATATTAATGCTTTTAATAACATTTCCGCTGAGTCATCCCAGAACGGATCTGCATTTCCACCTTCTGATTTTTGTCCTTTTACTATTGTTTGTGCTATTATATCTACATCTCTTTCAGAAGATATATGCATAAGTGGATTATATCCATCACTATATTCAGGTCTTACTAAGTTTAATACTTTAATATCATATCCTTGCGATTTTAAATATCCTGCTGTTCTATCATATAATTCTCCTTTAGGATCTGTAAATACATAAGACCCTAAACATTGATAAGCATTTGGTATTGAATATGATGCTGATTTACCAGAACCTGAACCGTCCAACTACCAAAACATTTATATTTCCTCTTTTATCAAGTGGTAAATAATTATCTTCTGCAAGTATTATTCCTTTATTTTTACTTAAAATTTGATATTGTTCTCCTCTTTGACTCCAATCACTAGAGCCATGTTCTATATCTGAAAATTCATTTTTAGGTGCTGACTTTACAAATCCTATAAAGAAAAATACTGTATAAAAAATAGTTACAATAAGTAGAGTAGAAATAAAATTACCTATTGCTCCACTTGTAAATAACGCTCCTAATGTTTTAAAAGGATTAGTAATAGATTCTCCAAATGTTGTAATAAATATTTCCAAATCAAATTTGCCATCTAGTCCTGCAACATGTGCACTATAACTAAATGGCGAAACAAATACTATGGCAATGACAACCCATAGTATTGCATATATTATGAAGTTTTTTCTATTTCTTCTAATTGCTCCTTCTAATTTATAATTCATATTTTACACCTACTCTTTAGTTTTATCTAGTTTCTCCTCTTGCTTGTTGTTTTCCTCCATCCTCAGCTCTTATTGACATTCCTTGTTCTAATTCTGTACTTAACACTTCTCTTTGGATAGAATTTGATGTAACTGTCTTAGCATTTTTCTTTGTTGCTTTTTCATCTTTACTTTGTTCGTTAAAATACTCTTGCATCGCAACAGCACAAATCTTAAAACTATCATTCTTTCCAGCTGGTCTATCCACATATGCTTTCTTTTCATGTATTTCTTTTGACATTGCTTTTCCTCCCTATTATTCTCTTATTTCAAAAGCAAAATAAGATTTAAATGGTTTTAATTTACATTTTCCCTTGACTTCATTCGTTTTTTCATCAAAGTAAAGTACAGGCTTTACTTCTTCTGTTGTTTCAGGATCTATAATTGATATTGGTCTTTTTAGATTTGGTGTGTATTGAAATTCTTTATATTCCATTGGTTTTTCTGAATAAATTGTATCAAACTTAAATGGGGTTGGTCTTTTTGTTATTTTTACTTCATTACCCAGCAATATACCATTATTAATAATTACTTTATCTTCTCCAAATGATAAAATAATTAATTGATTTCCCTCTTTTTGTGGATCATCCACATAGAAAGTCTTCTTATTATATTTACCTACTAATTCTTCTGTATAATCAAGTCTTTCAACTGTATATTTAGGATATTCATCCCAATACTCTTTTTTAGTTTTATTTACTTGATAAATTACAGTTTTTATACCTTCTGGATCTGTTATACTAAAATGCTTTCCTTGTATAGCCTCCATCTTTCACACCTCACTCCTATGTTCTAATCCATAGCTTATCATTTGTTAAACACTATATTAATTATAGCGAAAAATAAAGCTTTTGTCAATATTATTTTTATGTAAAGTTGTGTTTTAAGCTCTAGGATTAAATTTTGATATCTTACTTAATTCTTTATAAACATTTTTCTCTTTTTCTGTTAGATGTTTTGGTACTACCACCTTTACTTCTGCAACTAAATCTCCTCTTTTTTCTCTATCTGCATAATACCCTTTATTAGGTATACGTATCCTTTCTCCACTTTGTATACCTTCTGGAACATAAATGTTTGTTTCGTCATCTATTGTTTTTATGGCTGTTCTTGTTCCTAAAGCTGCTTCCCAAGGAGTTAGTAATAAATCTGTATATAAATCATAACCTTCTAATTTAAATCTTTTATCATTTTGGATATTTATCTTTATTAATAAATCTCCATTCTTCCCGCCATTTTCTCCTGGTTTTCCTTGTCCTATCAACCTTATTTTTTCTCCATTACGAATACCTT
Organism: uncultured Clostridia bacterium; assembly: GCA_944387485.1. GTDB lineage: Bacteria > Bacillota > Clostridia > TANB77 > CAG-508 > CAG-269. Next base: position 6,116 of record CALXFC010000013.1, on the reverse strand, counting down.
TTGGTATTTTCACTGTATAATTTTTTGCTTTTCCTTCAAGTGTTTTTAATGATATTTGCTTATCTAATCCATAAAAAGCATCATAAATACTCACATTAATTTCTGTCTCTATATTTTCCCCTTTTATTGGATTTTTATTTGTTTTTTCTTCCTTTGGTGTATCGTCTACATTTCCTAAAAATATACTAAAAATAGCTCCTTTTTGTGACTTATCAGAAAAAGCTTTTTGTCCTTTACCAAACTTTGAATTCCATACTCTATCATATTTTCTTTTTGATGCTGGTACAGATAACACTTTATATGCTTCATTTATATCTTTAATCTTTTCTTCTGCTAAACTATCTCCAACATTCAAATCTGGATGATATTTTTTAGCAGCCTGTCTATATGCTTGTCTTATTTCTTCTATTGAAACATGGTTTGTTTCTAAATCTAATATTTTATAATAATTCTTATAAACCATTTTTAACATCCTCCCAAAAATTTGGTAAGCTTATTTTATCACATAACAATATAAAAATCTATACATTTTTTGGATTTTTCATCTGTCTTTTTATCCATGTCATAATTACTTCTACAATATAGTCCTTTTGTTCCTTTGTTAATTCTACGTTTTTAGGTATTTTGTGCCATTTATATAAACATCCTCTACAACAACAAGCTGTTGCATGTTGTGCAATAAATACAGGATGTCCTCTCATAGGCGTTTGTTTTCCATCATTTTTAGGTTCTTTATCTGCTAGCCTTTTATCCACAAAATCTTTTGCATGCTTTTCTATAACATCAATTCCTTTATTTCTTACATATTCTTTATCTTTTTCTTTTAAATAAAATTTACTTCTAAAATTTGATTTAGATAAAGCTTCTAATACTCTTTCTATTCTTTGATTTTGCAAAATATCATCTCCACAAATATCTATTTTTAATCAATATAATAAGCATAATTATCTTTTCTAGGTTTTAAATTTCCTTCTTCATCTTTATAACCTAATATACAATTAGCAATTCCTTCATATTCCAATGGATTTATTCCTAATGTTTTTAATATTTCTTTTCCTTCTTCTGTTTCAAATTCTTCTTTTGCCCTATGTATCCAGCAACTTCCTATTCCAAGTGAATTTGCTGCAAGCATAAGATTTTCCATAACCAAACTTCCATCATAAACATGTGTTGGTACATCTTTTTTAGCTAATACTACAATGACTACTGGTGCTCCGTAAAATGGATCTTCACCTTCTCTTCCCATTATTTTAGCATTTAATTTTGATAATTTATCTCTTACACTTCTATTTGTTATCGCAATTATAATGCTAGATTGCATTCCCATACCACTTGGTGCATATGTTCCCGCTTCTACTATTTTCTCTATAATTTCTTTTGGTATCATATCTTCTTTATATTTTCTAATACTTCTTCTTTCTTCAATATTCTTTAAAACTTCGTTCATGCTAATCCCTCCTAAAATATAATAAAATCATATTTATATTATCACAATAGAAAGAAAAAAGGAAGTTTTAAACTCCCTCTTCTGCTAATTCAATCAATTTTGTTAATAGTTTTTTATATGGTATGCCACTTGCTTCAAACATTTTAGGATACATACTAATATTAGTAAAACCTGGCAATGTATTTATTTCATTGATATAAATCTTATTTGTTCCATTTTCTATAAAGAAATCTACTCTTGATAAACCTTTTCCATCTATTGATTTAAAAGCCTTTATTGCTTCTTTTCTAATTTCATTTGATAAATTTTCAGGAATATCTGCTGGTATTTCTGTTTTTGATTCTTCATTTTTATATTTTGCATCATAACTATAAAACTCATCAGCTGCTTTTATTTCACCAACACATGATGCAATTATTTCTTCATTTCCAAGAACAGCACATTCTACTTCTTTTCCATTTACTCCTTGTTCTATTAATACTTTTTTATCAAACAAAGCTGCATATTCAATGTTTTCTATAAGCTGTTCTAAATTTTCCGCTTTTTTTACACCTACACTTGAACCAGAATTAGATGGTTTTACAAACATAGGATATTTTAAATTCTTTTCAATTTTTTCAGCTGCTTCTTTTAAATTTAAAATACTTTCGTTGAAATTTTTATCTACATAAATATAATTATTTTTATATTTTCTAACATATTCATAAGGTGTTTGATTTAAACCTGCTTTTTCAAATACTATTTTTGTATATACCTTATCCATTCCTACACTAGAAGCCAAAACTTTACACCCCACATATGGTATTTTTAATAACTCAAATAACCCTTGAATAGTTCCATCTTCTCCATATAGTCCATGTAATACTGGAAAAATTACATCTAAACTCTTTAAATATTCAAATAAATTGTTTATTTTTTCCTTGTTTTCTACTTCTGCTCCAAATTCTCTTTTTTGTCCATTTTCTATGTATCTAAACCAATTTCCCTGTTTATCAATATATATTGGATATACATCATATTTTTCTCTATCTAAATTATTTAAGATAGATTCCGCTGATACTACGGATACCTCATTTTCCGTAGACATTCCTCCAAATACAACTCCTAATTTTTTCTTTGCCATAACTCCACCATCCTTTCTGCTATTTTATAAAACTGCATACCATTTGATGCTTTAAATAATATAACATCTCCTGGTTTTGCTATTTTTTGTAATAAACTTTCTATGTCTTCTTTATTCTCCAAATAATAAACATTATTGCTATCCATATTTTCTTTTGCAACTTCAGCCATATATTTTGAATTTTCTCCGCAGGCAATTAATATATCTATGTTATTTTTAATAACTTCTTCTCCTACTTTTTTATGCAACTCTTTTGCAAAATCTCCTAATTCAAACATATCTCCTAAAACTGCAATTTTTCTATTTTCCTTGAATTCTGATAACACTTTTAATGAAGCTTTCATTGATTCTAAACTTGCATTATAAGCATCATTTATAATCTTTATACCATTTTGAAGTTCTATTATATCCATTCTTTTTTTAGTAAGTTCAAAACTTTCTATTCCAGATTTTATTTTATCAGCTTCTATTCCTAAAACTTCTCCTACAGCTATAGCACATAGACTATTTAATACAAAATGTTCTCCACCTACTGGTACTGTTATTTTTTCTTCTTTTCCATTTATATTACAAGTAAAATCACTTGAATTTTCTTTTAAACTTATATTTTTTGCAATAATGTCGCTTTTTTCGTTTATGCTATATGTTCTTATATTATAATTTTCTTTATTTTCCTCATACCATTTATGTAATAAGTCATTATCATTATTTATAATTACTGCATCTTTTTTATTTCCTTCTAGTATCTCTAATTTTGCTTTTAATATATTTTCTCTTGAACCTAAATTTCCTATATGTGATGTTCCAATATTAGTAATTACACAAATAGTAGGTTTAGCAATTGAAGCAAGTAAACTTATTTCTCCAAAATGGTTCATTCCCATTTCTAATACTGCCGCTTCTTCATCTTGCATTCTTAAAATTGTAAATGGCAATCCTATATTATTATTGTTATTTCCTTCTGTTTTTAATGTTTTATATTTTTGAGACACTACATTTGCAACAATATCTTTTGTACTTGTCTTTCCCACACTTCCTGTTATTGCAATTACTGGTATATCATATAAACTTCTTTTATATCTTGCAATATTATATAAAGCTTCTAATGTATCTTTTACTTTTATTATATTTTTATCTGCCCATTTTTCTATTTTTTCTGTACTAATATCCACATTTTGTACAATAACTGTGGAAGCCCCATTTTCTAATGCTTGTTCCCAGAACATATTTCCATCAAACGTTTCACCTTTTATTCCTATATAACAATCTCCTTCTTTAATTGTTCTTGTGTCTTTAGAATATGATTTACATATATAATCTTTATTTCCTACAAGAAGTTCTCCATTTATTACTTCTAATATATTTTTAATACTTAAATTTTTCATAAATCTCTCCTTAATTTTTTTCTTTGTTAGATTATATGTCTTTTTATTCTTTTTTGCAACAAAAATTGGGGACGTTTCTCAATTGCCCATTTTTAAGCAATTTGGGACACATCTAAAATATACATTTATAATTAATATAAGCTTGGAGTAATTTTCTCCAAGCTTATTTGCTATTTATTTTCTACACTTCTATTTGCTATTTCTATTGCTTTTTTTACAATGTTGCCACAATCTTTTGATGATACATTTGCCCAACTACCACCATCTTGTGCTACTTTGTCATATACTCCTAGTTCTTTTGCTATTTCTTCTCTTAGATTATCAGATATTAATTTACTCATAATATCCTCCTTGTAAGTTTTCTTTTTTCGAAAATTTCATATTTTGGATTCATAAAACTTCAATTAAAGTTTTATAATTATAGTATAAACAATTTTTCAGATTTTATTTTGACATTTTTTTATCATAATATATTTTTTTTGACAAAAATATATGCTATAATTAAATAGATATTTTTCAAAAGGAGAAATAAATGAGCACAGAACAAATTGAAAAAGAAGTAAAGAAAAATAATGAAGAATTAGAAAAAAATTTAAAAAAGGAAGAAAATTCTACTACAAACGTTCAAGAAGACAATTCACCTATTCAAGAATTTACACCTGTAGAAAAACCAAAAAGAAAAGCATTATCTATTCTTGCTGTTTTAGTTTTTATAATTATAACAATTTTAGTTGTTGCTTTTCTTATATTTACTGGATACAATGCGTTAAATCAAAATATTATATCAGGTGTACATATAAAAGATGTAGATGTTTCAAACATGAGTAAATCTGATGCTAGGGACAAAGTAAATGATTATATAACAAGTAGCTTGCCAGAAGAAATCACATTGAAACATGGTGATTATCAAACAACTATATCTCTTTCACAAATAGGTGTTAGTTTCGACGTAAAAAATGCTGTGAACAATGCTTACAATGTTGGTAGACAAGGAAATCTTTTCCAAAATAATTTTTATGTTTTATCTACTATGTTTGGAAAGGTTAATATAGAACCAACTTTAAATTTAGACGAAGAACAATTAACACAGAATTTAAACGAAATTTCTACTCAATTACCTGATAAAGTTATTGAAAGTAGTTATTACATAGAAGATAACAATTTAATAATAACTAATGGGAAAGAAGGAAATGTAGTAGATGTAGATGCTACAATTGAGACAATAAAATCTGCTATTTCAAACTTTTCTATAATAAATGAACCTATAGAAATTGCAGTAAAATCTCAAACACCAACAGCAATCGATATTGACAAAATCCATTCAGAAATATACAAAGAACCAAAAGATGCTTATTATACTCAAGATCCATTTGCTGTATATCCTTCTGAAAATGGATTAGATTTTAACATTTCAATAGATGAAGCAAAAAATCTAATAGGAGATCAAAGTGCTGAAGAATATACAATTCCTTTGAAAACTTTATACCCAAATGTTACTACAAATATGATAGGAACAGAAGCTTTTCCAGATTTGTTATCTGAATATTCTACAAAATATTCTACAGCAGATAGAGACAGAACAACAAATTTACAACTTGCTGCAAATAAAATTAACGGAACTGTTTTAATGCCAGGAGAAACATTCTCATATAATAAAGTTGTAGGTGAAAGAACTATAGCTGCAGGCTATAAAGAAGCTCCTATTTATGTAAGTGGTGAAGTTGTAGATGGACTTGGTGGTGGTATATGTCAAATCACATCAACTTTATATAACGCAGTTGTCTACGCAAATTTAGAAGTAACTCAAAGAACAAATCACCAATTTGTACCTTCTTATGTTTCTGCTAGTAGAGATGCAACAGTTGTATATGGTTCTATTGATTTTCAATTTAAAAATAATAGAAATTATCCAATAAAGATAAATTGTTCTGTTTCTGGAGGTATAGCAAAATTTCAAATATTTGGTATGAAACAAGAAGATGATTATGAAGTTGAAATATCTTCTTATGTAACTGGTAGAACTGCAACTGCTATTTATTCAGAAGCATATAAAATTTTAAAACGTAATGGTCAAGAAGTAAGTAGAGTTTTACTTTCTAAAGATACATATAAAAGACATTAAAAAATTGTTTTAATCCTATTTTAATCCTGTTTTTCGGGA
>CALXFC010000012.1 GCA_944387485.1 uncultured Clostridia bacterium | reverse complement strand
TAATGTTGATTGTTCTGCTACATCCAACACATTATTCTCATTCAACTTTGTGTGTATATAATATATTCCTTCTTCTATTTCTTTTCCTTCAGGTATTGACATCTTATTGCTTTTTACTACTGATTCTTCATTTTTCTCTGTTGCAATTATATTTTCATTCTTTTTATTTTCAGAATTAGTTGTTATTATATCTTCTTTAATATCATTCTCTGTACTAATGCTATTGCTATTTGTAATATTATCATCATTTACATTAGTACTTTCTTCAACTTGATTACTCTCACTGTTGTCTTTTTGTGTGTTTTCTATTTGTACATTTTCGTCTTGTACACTTTCTTCTTTATTGTTTCCCTCTTTTATTTCATTTTGTCTACTTATAATATTTTCCTCTGCATAACTTAATGTTGATGCAATTGAAGGAAATATTAGAAGTATAATCATAAGCAATACTAACAATATCTTTTTTATTTTCATTTGCATTTCCTCCTAAAAATATATTTTTATCTATAATATTTTACCATTAGACAAAAAAAAGCACAAGCTAATTTTGTGCTTTTTTTATTATTCTTTAATTTTTTTTATAAGATATATTCATATCTACATTTGTTGTTATTCCGTTAATTCTTCCTGATGATGTGTATTGCCAAATATGATAATTATCTAAATATTTATACGTATCGCTTGGTTGATTATTGTTAATTGATACAAAATGAGCTATCCATCTATCATAATCACTTGGTAAGCTGGCTATATCTATTTTATCATTTATAAAATTCAAATAAGAATATATTCCAACTTTAAACCCAGCTGCTTTTGCAGTTTCTCCAAATGTTATACACATTTGAGTTACTTCATTTTTACTTAATCCTATTTGTCTTTTATCTTCTATATCATAAAATAATGGTAACTCAATTTGATTTCTTCCTGTTGAATTCAAATAATTTGTAACAGCTTGAGCCTCTCTTCTAGCTTCATCTACAGAAGAAGCATATGAATATAAATATAATCCTATTTTTATTCCAGCCGCTTTTGCTTCTCTATAATTTTTTTCAAATTGATTGTCAACTATAAGTTTTCCTTGTGACTCGCTATACCATCCAACTCTTATTATTGCAAAATCTACCTTATCAGATTGTTTTGCTATGTTCCAATCTATATTGCTTTGCGCATATGACACATCAATACCATAAGATATTTCTTGTTCTTTAAACATAAACTGCTGAGCTGAAGTATTATTTTTTTCAAAGACTTGTATTATATTTCCATTATTTGTTTTATTTCCATTTAAATCTATATACAAATTATCTTTTTTAGATTTTATGTAATAATATCCATTTCCCGCTATCTCTATATTCCATATTTGACTATCTAAATCTTTATCTACTTGTTGTACCACTTTTGTTCCATCTTCCGCAATTGATAAAACTTTACTTGTTGCTCTTGATATAATTTTATAATTTCCATCTCCACAATATTTTATATCAAACTTTTGCTGTACAAGTCCATTTGAATCCCATATTTGTATTTGTGTATTTTCTTCTTGTGTTGCGTTTGGTACATCAAATGATTTATTGGTATCAGCTTTTGGTCTTATTTCATAAACATTATTATTTATAATTTGTGTTTCTGTTATATAAAATATTTGTGCTAAACTACCATTTCCGTCATACATTTGTACATTAGTCCCATTTTCAGTTTTTCCTCCTGTAATATCTAAGTACTGCCCAGATAATTTAGATGCAATACAATATCCATCTCCGTATTTTTGAATTATCCATTGTTGAGCTTCTGTTCCATTTGCTTCATATTGTTGTACATTCGCTCCATTTGCTGTACTTCCACCTGCTATGTCTAACATTTTTCCTGAATTTACAGATTTTATTTCATAATAACCATTATTTTCTGGATGATATGTAAGCTCAAATTTCTTTTGTTGTACATTATCATTTTCCCAAATCTGAACATTAGCCCCATTATTATAGCTGCCGCCATTTACATCTATAACCATATTAGAATTTAAACTACTTCCTATTTTATAAATTCCATCAGGTATTACTTGTTCTGCTTTCAATGTTGAATCCTCAAATATAAATTTTTGAGCCTCTGTTCCATTTCCTTCATATATATCTAATTTAGTTCCATCTTCTAGTCTGCCATTTCTAACATCTAAATATAAACCACTTGACTTAGATATAATAGAATAATATCCATCCTCTTCTTTTATAATCCATTTTTGTGAATTTATGTTTCTATAATCATGTTGCTGTACACTTGAACCATTTGTTCTTCCTCTAGCTTCTAAAACTTTTCCTGATCCTACTACAGTTATTTTATATGCTCCTTCGTCATCACCTAAATATTCTATTTTAAACCTTTTATTATTATTTATTAAAGTAGAATTTTCTGAGATTTGAAGATTTCCTCCATTTTCTTTTGACATATTTTCAATATATAATCCCATATTAGGTTTTGAAGCTATATTAATATTATATACTCCATCTTCAATAGTTTGTTCTCCTGTAAGTTCAATATACTTTTCTAACTTGAATTTTTGACTATCTGTTTTATTTGACTCATATACTTGTACATTTGTTCCCTCTGCTGTACTAGCTCCTGCTACATCCAAATACAATCCATTACATACTGATACAAATGATACATATCCATCTCCTGCGTCTACTATCTGCCATTTTTGTGCATCTGATTCATTATATTCATATTGTTGTACATTTGTTGAATTTACTACATTTCCTCCATCTACATCTAACACTTTTCCTGAATGTACAGCTTCTATTTTGTAATATCCATCTTCTGTTTTTTCAATTTTAAACATTTGATTTTTTGTTTCCTGTTCTGACTGTGTCCAAATTTGAATATTTGCTAAATTTGAAATTGCTTGTCCTTCCACATCCAATACTTTATTATAATCCAATTTTGTATGTATATAATATGTTTCTTCTTCTATTTCTATAGAATCTATCTTTTCTATTTCCTGTATTTTAAATTTTTGACTATCTGTTCCATTTGACTCGTATACTTGTACATTTGCTCCATTTGCTGTGTTTCCTCCAGCTATATCTAAATATAAACCATTACATACTGATACAAATGAAACATATCCATCTCCCGCATCTATTATTTGCCATTTCTGAGCATTAGAGCCATTATATTGATATTGCTGTACATTTGTACAATTTGCTGTACCTGCTCCTGCTACATCTAATACTTTTCCTGAATGCATTGCTGTTATCTTATAGTATCCATCTTCTGTTTTCTCTATCTTAAACATTTGATTTCTTGTTTTTTGAACTGATTTGTCCCATGTTTGTACATTTGCTGAATCTAATGCTGATTGTCCTTCTACATCTAGCACTTTACTTTCATTTAATTTTGTTTGAATATAATATATCCCTTTGTTTACTTCTATTTGTTTTAGCTCTTCTATCTTATCTAATTTAAATTTCTGACTATCTGTTCCATTTGACTCATATACTTGCACATTTGCTCCGTTTGTTGTATTTGCTCCTGCTACATCTAAATATAATCCATTACATACTGATACAAATGATACATACCCATTCCCTACATCTATTATCTGCCATTTTTGTGCATCAGAACCATTATATTCATATTGTTGAACATTTGTACAATTTTCTGTCTTTGCTCCAAATACATCTAAAACTTTTCCTGAATGTTGTGCTGTTATTTTATAGTATCCATCTTCTGTTTTCTCTATTTTAAACATTTGATTTTTTGTTTTTTGAGCTGATTTTTCCCATGTTTGTACATTTGCTGAATCCAATGTTGATTGTTCTGCTACATCCAACACATTATTTTCATTTAATTTTGTATGTATATAATATATTCCTTCTTCTACTTCCATAGAATCTATTTTTTGTTTTGTTGTTATTTCTATATCATTTTCTTCTTGATTAATATTTTGATCATTATCTTCTAAAACTTGTCCATTTACAATATCAGTTTCTTTTTTGCTATTTACATTTTTACTTTCAATTGTATCATCTTTGGTTGCATTATTGTCATTTATTGTATTTTCAACTCTATTTTCTTCTGCTTCATTTTGCTTATTAGTATCGTTAGATTCATTTACTGATGTATTTGTCTCTTCTTTTACTTGCTCTGCATAACTTACATCTACTGCTATATATGGAAAAACCATCAATATAAGTAATAGAATAATTAAGATTTTCTTTAATTTCATATACTTACATCCTCCTTTATTTCTCTTCCTCTTTTATAAAATTTTTCAGTATTATATAAATACAAAATAAACAATAAACCAAGTGAAACAACACAAGTTAAGCTGGCTCCTCTTATTCCCATTTGACTTACCAATACATTAGATGTTATCAAGGTAACTATTGCAGTAAATCCATATACTAAAAATTGTATAAAAGTTTTTCTAGCTGTTGTTAATACTACTAAATCTATATAAGAAATAGCATACATTATATAAGCAAATAATATAATAACTAAATCTATTCTATACTCACCTAATTGTGTATTATATATAAACTCTAAAACTGGTATTCCTATTAAATAAGCAACAAAAATTGCTAAAACTCCAAATGCTATGACAATTCCTATTATCTTACCTATACTTTTCTTTAATTGTTTTATTTCATTTTTTGCATACATTTCCCTAATCTTATTAGTATATGGCATTAATATAAATTGACTAAACATAGATATAACTGTTGCTGGCATTATTATATAACCAAATTTTGCTTGATCTCCTTCTTGCATAAAATTATCTATAGCATATTTTGATGCGTTTAATATATAGTTTGATAAAAAAGAATTTATAAACACAAAAAATTCCTTTTTAAATATATCTTTTACATTTTCTAACTTAACTTTTATATTTTTATCTATATATTTTCTAACTTTTGGATAATCAAATATTAAAATCATCAATAAGTTTACTACAACAATTGACAAACATGCAATTACTAAGTTTTTAGTAATAAAATCAACTGCTATAAAACATATAATTCCTAAAATTGATTTTAATGCCAATGATTGTCCTGATTGATATAATTTATCATTTTTTTGTAATACTGCATATAATGTGTCTGAAAAAGCTTCTGTTGCTTTATATATTATTAAAAGTATCATTACTAAAGCCTTATATGCATCATATCCTTTTATAAATATAAATCCTAGCCCTAAAATAATCATTGATGAACAGGAAATTACTTTACTAAAAATATAATCTTTATCTGTTATTTTATTTTCTATATCTGTTACTTGAAACATTCTTCCTGAATACAATCCTATTGTATATAATAGTAAAGCTGTTGAAAAAGCTAGACTAAAAATTCCAGCATCATTTAATCCATTTATTCTTGAAACAACTATTAAGAAAAATAACGAATTAAATGAATTTAACATTATACCTATTGTATTCCATATGAAGTTTTTTATAAGTATTTTATTTTTTTCCATGTTTTTCTCCCTATTTTATAGCTTTCCAACTAAAAATAATATTCTTAATAATATTTCGTCTACAATTTTTTTCCTAAATCTTTTTGGATAAAATGTCTTTTTCATTGCTTTTGAAAAACTATACTTTTCGTCTGTAAATAAATTTAAAACCTTTTTATCTTCTTCTTTCAGATTCTTTCCAAAATATTTTTCGTATTCTATCAACTGTTCTTTTATTTTTTTTAAATTATCTGATTTCAAAAATTTTTTTATTCTCCATCTTTGTAATTCTATAAAACTTTTTCCTTCAGAAGTTACACTTCTAGTATGTCTCCTATATTTTACTAATGCTTTTTCATCATAAACTATATTACCCATTCCCGCACAAATCATATATGACCACCAATCATGAAAAACACAATTTTGTGGGATATTTTCAACAATTAAATCTCTTGCCTTTTTATTTATACACATTGTCATTCCTTGTGATACACATTCTACTAAAGAATTTCTGAAATTATATACCTTTTTAGAATCACCATGTGCGACAAAATTCATATCTCCATCATAATAATCTGAATTAGAAAAATATAAGTTAGGTTTATTTTCATCTAATTTAGATAAATGCTCCACTACTCTTTGTATTTTATCTTCTATCCAAATATCATCTTGGTCACAATAAGCATAGTAATCCGCTTCTTCTACTTCTTTTAGTAATTCAAAGAAACTTCTTACGAAACCTAAATTTTTTCCTTTTATCAATTTTATATTACTAGCACTCTTCATATAATCTTCAATTATCTTTACAGTGCTATCTTTTGACTCATCATCTCTAATATATATATCAACATTTTTATACGTTTGATTTAACAAACTATCCAATTGCTCTTTTAAATATTTTTCTCCATTATATGTAGACATTATTATAGCTACTTTTTTATTTTCCATTATTACTCCTTCTTATCTTAAACGACTATATAAATATACAAAGAACTTCCCTAAATGCATTTTATTTGCAATTATAAACGCTAATGCAAATAATCTAACATTTGTTCTTTCTCCTTTTGGTGTATTAATTCCAAATAATTTATTTTTCTTATAATTTGGGAATCTTCCCTTTAACCAACTATATAACTTATCATATTCTTCACCAATCACTTTAAATTTAGATTTTGATGTTGACATCCCTAAAAACATTAAAATATATGTTGTAAAATAATATTCTAATATTTCATAATTTTTTTCTAATGCTCCTATCTTCTTTAAATCATTATACGAAGTATTTAAAAACTTAAAAATCTCTATTTTGCTTATATCTTTATGTATTGTGTTTGATATACTACTTGTATTTATAAACCAATTATATCCTACGTAATTTATTATTTTTATTTTATCTGTTAAATTATAAGCTAGTAGATTAAAATGTATATCTTCCGCAATATTCATATTCACAAACTTCAAATTATTTTTTAATATAAATTCTCTTTTATATAAATTAGACCATAATGCTGTTGACATATATGGTGCCCATTTTTCGTCTTGTAATTTTACTTCAAAAAGAACTTTTCCATCTTGATTGGATCTTCTAAATCCACCAACTACAATATCATGTCCTTCTGCATTATCAACATATGTTTTTATATATCCTTCATCTATCCAATCATCTGCATCAATAAACATGATATATTCTCCAGTTGCTAATTCTAACAATTCATTTCTTGTCTCACAAACCCCTCTATTTTCTCTATTCACACTTACTATATTATCATGCTTAGATTTAAATTTATCAATCACTTTCTGAGTGTTATCTGTTGAACCATCATTTATTATTACAATTTCAATATTTTTATAATCTTGCTCTAATATACTTTTTACACATCTTTCTATGTATTCTTCACAGTTATAAGCAGGTATTAAAATTGATACTTTTTTTCTCATTATATTTCTCCTTAACTTACCATTTTAGAATTTAATATCTATTTTTAATTTATCTACCATAAATCTATATAACTTAATATATACCATAGGTATATTCCATTTGTATAACTTTGATATCCCCCATAGTCCTATATGTTTAATTCCTCTTTTTACAGAATATCCAAATTTTAAAAATGGTGATTTTCTCCAAGTAGAAAAATTCTTATCTAAATAATTAATTGTCTCTTTTAACATTTCTTTAATATTTATATCTTTATCATAAGAAGCTCTATACATTACAGATGTTCCTAAATGTATAAAAGCCATCATCTACACATAACATTTCTATTTCTTGTAATGTTTGATTCACTAATGTACCTAAACATTTTGGTAAATATTTATACAAATTATAATATACTGCAACTACAATTGATAATTTAACTTTACTTATTTTTATGTTTTCTCCTTATTATCCTTATTTATTTTTAAAAAAGGTATAATAAAATAGAATGGTATCATTAATACTAAAATATATACATATCTCAAACTAAATGCTAAAGGAACTGCTATCATAATTGTTAGCCATGTTAAAAATCCTGGTAAATATATTACTAATTTCTTGTATTGTTTTTTATAAATAACTACTAATGCACTTAATAACAACATAAACAAATAAACAGCTGAACTCACTGCTGATGTTGGTTCTAATACTTTTCTAATTGAAACACCAGTTATTCTTTCTATATAATCATTTTGCTCTATTTTTAATCCTTCAGCTACGTCAGGCCACATTGTTGGATTTATATAAGCATCTTTAGTTGCTTGGTTAACATTCCAAAAACCTATTGTATTTATTAAATATGCCTTTATATAGCTCATTGGATTTTGTAAAAAGACTTGAAACCAAACTTTAAAAAATTCTCCTTTATTGTTTTCTAAAAAATTATTACTAAAATTAGGATTCCATTTTATACTATCTACTATACAAGGGGTATAATTTTCTTTTATCACATCTATTGGACATAACTGATTAATAAAAGCTTTTTGTTCTTCTGTTATATTTCCGTCTTTTGCAACAACATAGCAAATTTGTTGTACTGGGACACCTAAATTTTCCACAAATTCTGTTGATAATCCATATTGTTTATATACAGGGCCTTGTATAACCCAAATTAACATTATAGTAATTATGCTAGATATTGCAAACTTTTTTAGTGTTTTTATTATGCTTCTTTTATAAATTAATAATAAAATAAATGTTGTACAAACAGCAATATAAATTCCATTACTTCTTAAAAAAGCTACTAATATTAATAACAATATATATATAATAACATTTCGTATTTTTTCTAAGTTCTTACCATCTTGACAGATTGTTTCTGCAATAAATAATATATAACAAAACAATGCAATACAAAAAGGAGTATCTTTCCATAATGAAACTGCATATAACGGAACTAATCTACAAAATCCAAAAAATAAAGTAGTAATAACTAAGTATTTATTAGATATTTTCTTTTTGTATAACCAATATACAAAATAAGCAAATGTTATTGCCATTATAAGTACTTGAAAAATAGAAAACAATTCAATTCCTAATTGTAGATTTCCTTCTATTTTCATTCCTATCATGATAAACACTTTCATGATTAAAGCATATAAAATAGGATTATGATTATTAAATGGCATATTTTCTAATGCTTGTTGTATTGAACTTAATGTATCCACATATATTCCTCCTGGAAAATAAGATAAACAATATGGCAACCAACAAATTAGTAATATTAGAAAAACTATAAAAAATATCCTTTTATTTTTAGTTTTTCTTTCTTTTTTGGTCTCTATTGTTTTTTCAAATTTAGGAAACATTATTTCAATTAAAGATATTACAAAATATGATATTACCCATGCACAAATTAGTATTACAATATGTTTTAATTCTATATTGGTAAAATAAATTTCGTTTACTTTACTAAAAATATCTCCTGAAAATGTTAATATACTATCTAAAAAAATAGTAAATGCAAAAATAGTTATAAATATTATTTTTACAAGAAAATATTTTTTATCGTTTTTAATGTTTTCTACTCCTATTATTTTTTTTATAACTTCTTTCATTATTTCTATTCTCCTATTATTTCAATTTTATCTTCTAAAATCACTAATATATGTTCATTAGCTTTTCTTTTATTAAACTATCTATTAATTTTATTTGTTTTTACCGCATTTCCATAAAATTTCATCATAAATCTTGCAATTGCATTTGGCCAATATCTTTTTAACATAATTAAATCTTCTTCCAATCTAACGTTATTCTCAATTAAATTAGATGTTTCTGATTGTTCATGTATCCTATGAGCCATTAACTCTTTTGGTATATATAAAAACACACCATCATATTTTGACAAATTATCCCATGTATCCCAATCTAAATCGCATTTTAAATCTGTTTTGTACGGATTTTTTCCTGTTATTTTTTTATTTACTGTTACACTTGGACAACATATACATGATCCCAAAGATAAAACTCTCCTTCTTATAAACTTTGATTTTTTAAATATCCTCAATGGAAATAATAAAATCTTTTTTATTTTTAAGTTTTTAGTCAATTTTATTTCTTCTCCATTTTTTATTTCTCTATAATCTGTAAAGGCTATTATAAAATCATTTCCTTGTTCTAATTTTTTTACAATTTCTTCTAAATAATTTGGCTTATAAATATCATCTTGATGTGCAATTGTGACATAATCCGTTTTTGTCTGACTTACTCCAAAATTCCAATCTTGTCCTATACCTGATTCGCCTTTATTTACAAATACAGGTAAGTTGTATTTTTTAGCTAAACTATTAATAAAGTCATTTGGTGTAGATGTTGAAATTATTACATTACTTTTTACATTTTGATTTATTACAGATTTTATACATTCTTCTAAATATGGTGATTCTTTATAAGCACAAATAACAAAAGTATGATTTTTAAACTCTTGCATTTTTAATCCTCCGATTTTTTTGTATTTTTATTTTCTAATTCTTCAACCCTTTTCTTTAATAAAGATATTTCCTGTATTAATAATACATTCTTATTTTGTTCTTTAGTAATTAATTTAGTTAAATCAAAAATCAAATACAATATAATGAATATAGCTATACTGAATATCATATTAATTGGTAATCCAAAACCTAAAAAGTTAGATGCATTTTCTATAAAATTAGGTGCTAATAATGCTATTATAAGAATAATACCCATTACTGACCAAAATATCAAATAATTTATTCGCATATTTTTTCTTTTAACCGCTCTCAAAATGCATAAAAGATATATTAGTAATACCACTATTAATGCTATTTTTAAACTTGTTTGTATCATTTTTTATTTCCTCCTTCTTAGACTTATGCTATCTATTATTATTGCTAAAACAACCTTTATCATATAATCTACTGATTTCCATAGTCTAATTGATGAAACTCCTCCTTCTCTTTCATTCATGCTAACTGGTACTTCATCTATTTTGTATTTATTTACTAATAAGGAAACTGCAGACTCAGGCTCTGGATATTCTGTTGGATAATCCTCTGCAAATTCTTTTATTACTTTTCTATTTACTGCTCTAAAACCTGAAGTTGGATCTGTTATTTTCTTCCTACAACAAATTCTTATAAAAAAACTTATGATATCAGAACCTAATCTTCTCATAAATGTTGATTGGAACTTACTCTCCTCTTTTTTTAAGTATCTTGTTCCAATTACCATATCTGCTTGTCCTTGTATAACTGGATCACAAATTTTTTCTAAATAATTTATATCATGCTGACCATCTCCATCAAATTGAACAGCTATATCATATCCATTTTCATATGCATATTTGTAACCTGTTTGAACTGCGCCGCCTATTCCTAAGTTATGAATCAAATTAACATAGTTTAAATTGTTTTTTTTAAATATTTTTAAAGAATTATCTGTTGAGCCATCATTTACAAACACATAATCTATTTTGTGATTTGATTTTTTTATTTGATTATATACTTTTAATATATTTTCTTCTTCATTATATGATGGTATTATTAATAAAATTTTCATCATCTCAACTCCATTTATTATTATATTAATATACAACTTTATAAATTAACAAACCTAATTCACTATATATGTTTTCAAAATCAACATCTTCTGTCTCAAATTTTTCTATATCTCTCGTTGTTAATATATACTTAATTCCTAATTCTTTTACTTTTTCTGCCGTCATATATAATTTTACACTATCCTCATACATTAACTCAATAGAATTATTACTTTCAGTTATTTCTATTGAAACATGTGCATATCTATTATATATATATTTTATATCTTCATTATTGTAGTCTTCTTCTGTTAAAACTGTTCTATATAAATCGAAATTAGGATATACATTAGTTGAATTTATTACTTTTGCTCCATTTGCTAATAAGTAATTTGGCATGTAATAATTTGTACTATCCGTTGCCCATAAATTATTCTCTGAGTCTTCTTCTACTATTTTTTGCACTTCTTTTGATATTGGTTTTTCAGTTAGAACAGATATCCCCTTTTGTATTGGGTTGACACAAACTCCAGCAACCAAAGACATTGCAATAAGTCCACCAATTAGCAATTTTTTATTCTTTTCCTTTTCCATTGTAAATAATAAATACACCATACTTAATAATATAACAATACAAACATAAGATTTCAATAATCCAATATAATTAGATGGCGATGTTTTTATAGCTATGTAATAAATTATAGCACTAACAATTACTGTAATTAGTTTTATAAATTTTGTAGGTACTATTTTCATTCTGCTATTTATTGTACTTAATAAATAAATAATAATCAAAACTTGTATAAATCCTAAAGGTACTGCTGTTCTTACTCCGGTTGAAAAATATAATAAAGTAATAGTAGCAAAAAATTTATTTGTAGGAACAAGTACATATATAGAAAATATTACTGAAAGAAATAATAATGGTATTAAGAATGCCATATTTTTTTTCTTTTCCATTCCTTTTGTTTTAACTAGTACAATAATAGCTATTATTATTGGAATTGGGAAAAATGATAACATTCCTGAGTATTCACATGGATTATCTGTATCAATATAAGGATAAAAGAAATCATATACATATGAGAAAAGTGCTCGTGCTCCTCCTCCACCAATTTCAAATCTTCCTCCTGGATAATCCGTACCCATTTCTAATTGTAAGCCTTCTGCTGACATTGTTAAAAATCTTAATGCTAATAATACTATTCCTACTATAGCTAATATTAAATATATAATGTCAGTTTTCCTAAATTTATAATATTTTTTATTCATTATACAAAGTGAAATAAACAATGCTATATATATATATATATATGGTACTTGCCATGCAGGATACATAAGAAAAATATAAGAAACTGCACATACAAAAATTCCTATCGTACATAATAGTTTTATTTTTATCTTATCAGTTCTTAAAAACTTATCTACCAATAATAAAGCAAGTAGACCCCAAAGCATAATTTCATTTAACCCTCCCCACCACTGTGAGGCTGCTGAAAATACTATCATTAACATTCCACAAAGAGAAATCAGCTTCTTTTTATTTGTAATAAGCATGCAAAATTCAAATGCTACTAACATTAATGCTATCCATTTGCCATACCAGGCTATAGCAAATCCCTTTTCCGCACCAAATAAAATATATCCTAAATTAAAAGGCTTCGCTATTTCTAATATATCTAATATCGCAGGAGAAACAATTAAAAACATGTCAGTTTTCGTTCCTCTAAGATTATCATTATAATAAGAAAATTTATTATCTTCATCCATTACTTGCGAAATTAAAATTGGAGTATTTACTGACCATTCATCACCTCTTATAACTCTATATTTTCCTAATATTGGTGTATAGTATTTTTCTGTATTTTCACTCGGTATTAATTCATTATATACGCCTATTGATGATCCTGTATACTTTCCCAATGTAACAATAATTAGAGCCACAATAGCTAAATAATATCTATACTTATAGATAAAATTATAAATTTTATCTAATTTTATAATAAAATGAATTAGAACAAACATTATAATTATAGTCAATATAAATACCGTATCTATAACAAAAATATCCCTAGTTAGTTCATATGCAATTGATACTAATATTGAAACTAGTAAAGATATAAATAGTTTAATTTTTGTATATTGTCCCTTTTTTAGAAAATTTTTCACTTTATAAATTAAGCTATTTTTTTCTTTTTCCATTTTATTCTCCTTTCATTTTTCTTTTTATTTTTTTTAGGATTCCCCACATGTTTGTTTTTCTTATCGTTTCATATCTATGAATAACATGTCCATATTGTGCTTGATATTGGTCAAATTCTAATTCTTTTGCTTTACTTCTAAAATCCATAAACATATAAATATTTGCTACTCTATTTATTTCTTTTACTTCTATTTCTTCATATAAATCTTCATAATATTTTTGCATTTCTTCTATTGTTTTAAATTTATAATTTTTAAAATTTTTTTCTACTTTTTCGTATTCTTCTCTATTTTTACTTATTTCTTGTATTTTTTCTAATATTTTTGAAATATCCGTATTTAAATCAATTACCCATCCAAGGCCATCTTTTTTCACTCTATCTCCTACAGCTCCTATATTAAACGTTAAAACTGGAATTTGTGCCATATAACATTCTGTTAGTGTATATGAATATGTTTCTGGCCAAGTTGCAAATATACAAACTAAATCTATATTATTATCTATAAGTAGTTGTGGTAACTCTCCTCTTTTATATGGTCCATGATTTATATAATTTGCTCTACTTTTCATTAATGCTTTTTCATTTGCTTTTCCAAATAAATGTATTTTTATGTCTGTATTATTATTTTTATTTATTAAATTCTTTAATATATTACTTCCTTTATGAATAGCCATAGCTCCGACAAAAGCTATATCAAATGTTTTCTTGTTTTGTTTTTCTTGTTTTTTATTAGTTTTTATAACATCTACTCCATGTTCTACTACTTTAATTTTTAAATCTTTGTAAATATTATTATATAATTTTTTTGTATTTTCAGATGGTACAATTATTTTGTCAAATTGTTTTAATACATTTAAGCATGTCCTCTGCCAATTATTTAAAATGTTACTATTTACTCCATACCTTGCTTTTAAACATTTTGCACAATCTTTTTTATTGTCATATTCACAATATTTGTCTATATACACCATATTTATTGATGGACACATCATATATAAATCATGCAAAGTAATTATTGAATATATATTTCTTTCTTTTGCAATATCTATTGCATCAAAAGTTTGGAATAAAAAATGATGTACATGCAATATATCTATTTTAAAACTATCAAAAATATTTTCTAACATCTTTTTATATGTATTATTTGTATATGTTATCTGCCCATACTGATTTATATCTGTTTTATAATTTGCTATTTCTTTTGAATAATTATCTGTATACAAATATAATTTAAATCTAGACAAATCATTTTTATCTGGTGCTAGAACAAAACTAGCTATGCCATTTTTTTTGTTAGAAAATATTATATCTTTTATATGAAGGGATGTTCCTCCTGTCATTTCCATATTTTCTTCCCATTCATTTACTAAATATAGTATTCTTTTTTTATTATACAATATAATATTCAAATTTACATCTTCCTGTATATCCCTTATTGGATTGTTTGCAATAAAATTATCAGTTTTCTGTACATAAATAGGATGTTTTTTTCTCAACAATTGCATATGTTCATCTATTAATGCCGCTCTTGATGCAGTCATATTTTCTTTTTTAAAACTTTGTGTTCCCTTATGATATATAAAAGTATTATCACATAAAACATTTATATATCCATGATCTAATGCTCTATAACAAAAATCGTTTTCTTCTCCGTATCCTTTTCCAAATGTTTCATCATCAAACAAACCTAATTCTTCAATTACAGCCCTTTTTATAAACATGCAAAAACCATTACCTGTTGTTAATTCTGGATATCTAGATACAGAACTTTTCTCTATCATTTCGGCATATTCTTCTAATGTCATATTATTAGGAAGTTCATTATCCACTCCAAAATTAGGTACTGAACATATTGTTCCGTTATTTGTAAGAGGTGTTACTGTTGCTATGTATTCATTTGAATATGCACATTTTTGTATCTTCTCTATCCAATTCTTTGTAACTTCTGTATCGCTATTTAATAAGATTACATCATTTTCAGAATATTTCATTCCTTTATTTACAGTTCTAACAAAGCCCATATTTTCTTCATTATCTAATACTACTATTTTTAAATTACTATTTTCTTCTTTATATTTTTGTAGCATAGGCAATATTTTTCCATCTGGACTCTTATCATTTATTAAAACTAATGTATGTCTAGTTAAGTCTGTATTTTTTAAGATACTTTTTATACATTCCTCTGTGTATTCATAAGCATTATATACTGGAACTATTACATCTACATCTTTCATTTTTTCATCCTCGCTTTGCTTCATAACTTATCTAAACTTTTATTGCTAATCCTGTATTTTCCTTACTCAAATTTGGACTAAAATAAATATCTCCTTTTTCATATTCATCTTTCCATTTATCTTTTATTTTTTCTTCTTCATCTTCAATTTTATCTACTTGTTCTAGTTTTTTTACACATATTGAAACTAATGGATTCATTACAACTTGTTTTTCTTCTTTTAACATCTTCAAAGATGTATCTATGCTCAAAGCTATTCCCTTAAATTCATCTGAAAATTCTCCTATTTTCATAAATACTTTCTTATCTATCATTGCATATTTAAAATATACGCAAGATACATTATGTATTATTGAAAGCCTTTGCATATAAGTTCCTGCATCTTTTGGTGCATCTTTATATAAAAAGTCTCCTACACCATTCATTCCTAATATTATTCCATTATGTTCAATTTTTTCTTGTTTATTATATAATTTTGTTCCTACAATTCCTACATCTTCATTTTGACATATTCCGACTAAATCTTCAATATATGATTTATTATCTATTTTTATTAAATTTTTGTCAAATATTATAAAATATTCACTATTTATTTTATTTACAATTTCATTGTAAGCTTTAAATTTATTTTCTTTTGGTTTTACTACTTTATCAACTTCTCCTATATTTTTATCTGTAATTATTATTATCTCATAATTATTATAAGTTGTTACTTTCACTTTTTCTATTAATTCTTCTATTTGCTCTTTTTCTAAATCTTCTGCATCAATTATTATACTAACTTTTGGATTACCTTTTACTCTATATTTTACATTATAACTTCCAGGAGTTGGTCCGTCTTCTACATCTACATCTACATCTAAACTTTTTTTAACATGGTCTTTTATTACTTGTTTTCCAATTTCATAAGCATAAGGTTTTGATTCTGCATTTCCTGCTGTTGAATTTTTATGCACTCTCCAATGATATAATACTTTTGCTATATGCTCAATTTTGTCTGTATTCTCTGTTGCTCTTGCTACTATATCCCAGTCTTGACTTCCATCATATTTACTATCAAATCCACCTATTTTTTCCATTAACTCTTTTTTAAATATACTAAAATGGCATATATAATTTGCACTATTTAGTGTATATGGTGAAAAATCTGGTTTAAAAAACACTCCATATCTTGGCTTATCTAATGTTTCTATTTTATCCTCATCTGTATATATAAATTCTACATCTGGCTTTTCATTTATTCTTTTTACAATTTCATATAAAGAAAACTCTGGTAATAAATCATCATGGTCTAAAAGTCCGATATAATCTCCTGTAGCTAATTTTAATGCTTCATTCGTATTTCCAGAAATTCCTTTATTTTCACCAATTATTTTATATACAATCCTTTTATCATCCAAATACTTATTAATAAATCCTATTGGTTCTGGACTCCCATCAGCCAAACATAATTCCCAATTTGCATAAGTTTGCTTTTTTAAACTTTGTACTAATTCGTCAAAAAAATTTTCTGGTGTATTATATAAAGGAACTAATATACTTATCTTTGGATTCAACTTAAAACCTGCTTTTCTTTGTTTACCTATTTCTTGTTTTGATGGTTCATTTTCTTTTATCCATTTTAAATACGTTCTTTCTTCTGTACTATAATTATAAAAGAACTTATTATATATCTTTTTTACTATTCTTCTTCTTTTAGAATTTTGAGGTAATATTTTTTCAAATCTCATAGCTTTACTTCCTTTTAAAAAACTTTCTCTGATTTCTTTCAAGATGTTCTATATATTCTTGTTTCTTTTGATTATCAAGCTTATAGTCCTCTAATGTCTCTTCTAATCTTTTTATATATTCATTTTGCTTTTCATTATTCTCTATATACATTCTATTTTCATTTATTAAATTATCTATTGATTTTATTTCTTCGTTATTATCAATTTCTTTATATATATTTTCATCTATTATTTCTTTTCTAATATATAAGTCTATAAATTCAAAGAAATCTATATATTTATCAATAGATAATTTTCTATATAGTTCATTAACATCTATATTTCTTACTAAATCATAAGAATTTATTATAGATCTATACATTATAAATTCTGCTGGTAAATATTCTTTTCTCCACTCTTGATCAAAAAATACATATTTATTATTAATTAAAAAGCAATTCTTTGGAACCATGTCCCAAAAAGCATTTTTTAAATAATGTAAATCTACTAATATATCTTTGTATTTTTCAAAGCCATATGGTAAAAATTCTAAAATACTTTCATTATATTCTATAGAATTTATCATTAGCACTTCTTTAAGATTGTTTAGTATTTTTACAACTTCATCAATGTTTTTGTAATTATCATATAAAATATTATCTAATGTTTTACTATTTTTTATTAATTTACTATATATTTTTCCATTTTCTTCATAATCAAGCAATCCTACTTCATTATTAAATAATTCAATATTTTTCTTATAATCTTCTATATGTTCTTTAGCCTCTTCATTTTCTGGTGATTTTTCCACTACGTCTTCTCTAATTATTGTTATCAATCTATATTTTGGCTTTCTAACATTGTTGTACGAAACATATTTTACATCATTCGTAAATTTTTCCCTAGATGCTTCAATAAAATATGAATTTGCAAAAAATCCTAACATTTGTGGATTATTTTTTATTATTTCCTTTAAAACTTTTTGCTCATTAAAAACTTTTATTTCATCTTTATTTATATCAGGCGTATATTTTTCAATATAATTTGCTTCCATTTGTAAATTTTCATTTACAATAAGTTCTGCGTTTTTATAATCCGGAAATACATAAAATGTATTTATATTTTTTAATCCATATTCCTCTAATTTTAATTTAATAATTTTTTCTTGCGAATTTTTCACTTCAGAACTTTCTAATTTTAAAACTCCGTTATCGCTATTTTTTTCTTGATACTTGCTCCAATTATTTATAGAATAATCATTTTCTCCTATTATTATAAGTTTTCCTTCAGCTTTTAAATTATTTTCTATTAATAAATTTAAATTTATTTCTCTATAATTTTCAAAACCATAAACAATGATATAATCAAATTTTTGGTTTTGTTCTTTTATTTCTATTTCTTTTATAGTTTCTGGTATCTTTTCTTTTAGTACTTTTTCAAAGTCCTCATCATTACTTAATAACAGTACTTTACTATCTTTATCTAGTTCATACCATTTTATAATATTGCCTATAAACTCTTTTAATTTTGTTTTCATTTTCATCCCTACTTTTAACTTTTTAACTTATTAGGATTATCCAATTTTTGCTATTGCTTTTAATAATAGTAGAATGTAATTTTAATGTTTTTATATTTTATAGTATCTTTTTAAAAATATCTACACTATCTAATTTTTCCCATGTACATTCTATCTTGTTTTCTTCATCAATATATTTTCTTCCAAAATGTCCTCCATTGCAAGTTTCAGAATATATTGGTCTTTTTAAGTCTAATTTATTTATTATTCCTAATGGAGATAAATCAAAGTTTTTGTATATTGTATCTATAATTTTCTCTACTTCTACTTTATTTGTTCCTTTGCAATCAACATATATTGATATTGGTTGTTTTACACCAATTGCATAAGAAAGTTGTATTAAGCATTCCTTAGCAACTCCTGATGCTACTATATTTTTTGCTAAGTATCTTGCCATATATGCTGCAGACCTATCTACTTTACTTGGATCCTTTCCAGAAAAAGCTCCTCCACCATGTGGAGCATATCCTCCATATGTATCTACAATTATCTTTCTTCCTGTTAATCCTGCATCTCCTTCAGGTCCACCAATTACAAATTTTCCTGTTGGATTTATTAACACTTTAAAATCTGTATTCATATTATGTTTTTCTGCTATTTTATCCATTATTTGTTCTTTTATATAATTTTTAAATTCTTTTTCGTCATAATCTTCTTTATGTTGTATTGACATAAGCATTGTATGTATAGTTGCATTTCTATTTTCATCATACTCTAATGTAACTTGTGATTTCATATCAGGTCCTGCCCATTTGAACTCACCATTTCTTCTCAAAGTAGTTGCTCTTTTTACTAATTCATGTGCCATAGTAATAGCAAGAGGCATAAATTCTTCAGTTTCTGAATTTGCATAACCAAACATAATTCCTTGGTCTCCAGCACCTCCGATATCCACTCCTTGTGCAATATCTGGTGATTGTTCACTTAATAAATTTAATACCCTTGGTACATAATCATACCCTATCTTTTTTACTGTATCTTTTGCTATTTGCTCTACATTGATACTAGCTTTTGTTGTAATTTCTCCTGATAAAATTATAAAATCATCTTTAGCCATAGTCTCACAAGCTACCCTAGATTCTGGGTCTTGAGCTAAACAAGCATCAAGTACACTATCTGAAATCATATCACAAACATGATCTGGATGTCCTATTGACACCGCTTCTGAAGTAAATAATTGTTTCATTTTTATCCTCTCCTATTTCTTATTATTTTATTATCCTTTATTTTTATGTTTTGTTCTAAAATCACGAATTGGTTTAGTAACTTTCCAAGACAAAGAATTAGACATTTTGTTTAACTCTTCTCTTAGTCTTCTATTTTCCTCTTCTAGAGAACTATTAGTATTCTTTTCTTTTGTTCCTTCATTATTATAATCTTTTATAAAATAATGTTCATCAAAGAATTTCTTCTCAGACTCATCTATTTTATATAGCTTGTTGTTTTCTTCTTCTAAATCAACTTTTGTTTCTATCTCTTTACTAGAAGCTTCTATAAAAAATGAATTTGCCATGTCTTGGAACATGTCATTTTTTATTAACTCCTTGTATACTTTTTTCTCATCAAATAATACTCCTAAATTGTCATTTGCAACGTAAGGTCTGTAATCTTCTATTGTCTCTTCATTTGGCATATAGTCATCTGAGAAAATTTTTGTTGGAAGCTTATAATCTGGTAATGGATAATAAAATTTAGTATATTTAAATCCACTATTTTCTAATATTTCTTTTAATTCTTTTTTTCCAAATGTTCGTATTCCATTTTTATTTTCGTATCCTGTTATTCCGTCAAATATTCTTCCCGTATGATCTTCTGGAGCTCCACTAAAATATTTTAATCCCATTTGATTTTCTATTGCAATTAACAATTTTCCATCATCTTTTAATAATGTTTTTACATGGTCTAAAAATGTTCTAAAAGGATCTTTAGAATTTGTATATAATGGTGCATATTCTAATACACCTATCAGAGTAATATAATCAAACTTCTTGTTAAATTTTATATCATTAAAATTTCCTACTATTAATTCTAAATTTTCCTTATCTTTACACCTTTCTATTATAGCTGATGTTCTTTGTTTTGACAAATCTACTGCTGTCACATGTGCTGCCCTTTCACATAACACATTTGTAATAGCACCCATTCCAGCTCCAACCTCTAGTACCTCTGCGTTTTCTTTAAATGGATACCATTTTAATATGTTTTTTCTTATTGGTGTTATATGATAGTATACTGGCCATCTAATATCTTTTTCAAAGATTTTATCAAAACCTTCTTCGCCATATTCTTTTAGATATGAGATTACATCATTTTCAGTAGAACCATCACAATATTCATCAGTTCCTGTGTAAAAATCATAGTTTACCTTCATTATTTTTATCCTTTCACTATATTTATTTCACTTTTTAAATCTATTACGCCTAAACACTCTCTATAAGATATTATTTCTATAAATAAAGCATCATATTTTCTATCAAATACTTCTAAATCACCATTATGATTAAATTTAGTACATCCGAATGATAATGTATATTTTTCTGGTGCTAAAGGAAATACTTGTTTAAATTCTACTATTGCTGTTTCACCTTTCTTATATGTCCCTGTTAATTTTTTATATGCTTTAGTATTAACTCCTCCTAATTCTAGTCCTTTAAAATCCTTTACAGACATAGCAAATATAGGCTCATCTATTTCTTCATTAAATCTAACTTTTATTTTTACTATATATTCCTGACTATTGTTTAAAGTAGTTTGATAATCCCCATTACTATCAAAAATTCCATAATCAATTATTTCAGCTTTTCCATCTCCATATGTTAACATCTCTGGGTTTTGTGTAAAATGTTCTTTCCAATTTTCATTATCATTTTTATGTGTATCTATTATTTTGTTTTCATCATTTTCTTGTTTTGTTTTTTCATCATTTCGTTCATCTTCTAGCATTTCTAAGTTGTCTTTTTTTACATCATTATCATCTATTCCAACTATTATTTTTTTGTATTTATCTACACCTGTCTTTACATCTCCATCAAATATTTTTTTACCTGAAGATATAATTATTGAACGATTACAATTTCTTATTACATCTGCAACACTATGTGTTACAAAAAGTATTGTTTTTCCTTTTTGTTTAAATTCTTCGAACTTTTTAAAACATTTTAATTGAAAAGCCATATCTCCAACTGATAAAACCTCATCTACAATTAAAACATCTGGATCTACATTAATAGCACAAGCAAAGGCAAGTCTTGCAAACATACCAGAAGAATAAGTTTTTACTGGTTGATATAAATGCTCACCAATATCAGCAAATTCTATTATTCCTGGTTTTCTTTCTTCTATTTCTTCTCTTGTAAGTCCCATTACTTCTCCATGTTGATATATGTTTTCTACTCCTGTAAGCTCCATATTAAAAGCTGCACCTAATTCTAGAAGTGAACTTATCTTTCCTTTAACTTCAACAGTTCCACTAGTTGGAGTTACAACACCTGTTATTATTTTTAGTAATGTTGATTTTCCAGCTCCATTTTTTCCTAATATTCCTAAAACTTCACCTTTCTTTATTTCCAAATTAATATTATCTAAAGCTTTAAATGTTTTATGTCTTTCAACTCCAGGAATTACAGCTTCAATTAATCTATCTGCTTTTCTATCAAACATTTTATATTCTTTACAAAGATTCTCTATTTTAACAACTACTTCATCATTATTTTTGTTTTCTTTTTCCACATTTTGTTCATTATCCATTTAGCTTTCCTCCTTATGTGTTACCTCTTTCCTATCATCTTTAAAAAAGCGTATCTAATGTTAAACAATCCTCTTGCTAAAAAAGGCATATTCATAATCATAAAATTTTCTATGTAATACATAAAAGTTTCTGTTTTATATAATTTATGGAAAATTCCCCATTTTTTAAAATTAAAGTTTTTCTTATTTTTTAACATACTAAAATATTCATAAGCATCTTTATTTAATTTTCTTAAATCTTCTGGAAATCTTTCTTCATTATTCACATATGTTCCAAATACACCTAATTTTACATCAATAAAAAGATTTCTTACTTGTTCTATTTTTTTAAATTTATGAGAAAGTTTTTCAGTTCCTATTTGATTATCACCATGTTGTCTATATTTTATATATTTTTCAGGAACATAAACTGATTTTCCATTGTTTACTCCTACCATTATTCCTATCCAATGGTCATGAATTAGATGTTTTGAATCTTTTGGAATCGGAATAATTTTAGAAATCCATTTTGCTTTTAACATTAATGTACAACCTGTTATACAACAATATAAATAATTTAATTTATAACTATTTATATATTTTTTTATTTTTCTACTTAATTTCATAAAATCATTAAAAGATGGATATATTGTTTTTAAATCTTGGTCAACAACTTCTAAATCTCCAAAAGCTAAGTCTGCATCATTATTTTTTAAAGCCTCATAAGTTTTTTCTACTTTTTCTGGTAGCCATACATCATCTTGATCAGATAACATAAAAACTCCACTTTGTACCTGTTTTAAAAGAAATTCAAAATTTTTTACATAACCTAGATTATTTTCTTGGTAAAATACTTTTACTCTTTCATCTTTTTCTTCATATTCTTTTAAAATATCTCTTGTCCCATCTTTTGATGCATCATCTGATATTATTAAATTAATATTTTTATATGTTTGGTTTAATATACTATCTAATTGTTCTTTTAAGTATTTTTCACCATTATAAGTTGCAAGTAGTATATCTATTGGTTCATCCATGTTCTATTCCTCTTTCTTATAATACATCAGCAAAATCTTTCTTGTTTCTCTTGAATACATAATTTCCCCATAAGAACATTACTATTGTAATAATCCAAAAAGCTATTGTGAATATTCCATTTTGCTCAGTTATTATATTGCCTTCAATAAAACTATCCCTAAATCCTGATACTAAATAAGTAAAAGGCATGCATTTCATAATTGTAAGTATTGTAGGGTGATTTGAAAGCATTGATAAGTTCCAAACTATTGGTGTAAACCACATAAATAATTGCATCATTATTCCTAAAAGATTTGCAAAATCTGGTACTAAAGTTGCAAGTGCTGATGTAAATCTTGTAAATGCAACTAAAAAAGCATACATAGCAACTATAATATATATTATTTGTAAAAAGTTTGGTATATAATGATATACACATCCAACGATTATTGCAATAACAAATAAGAATATTCCAACAAAGCTACTTGCTATTATTGATATAATTGGTATTACATCTACTGGGAACACCACTTTTTTTACTAAATAACTATAACTTCTTATTGATAAACTTGCATTCATAACTGTATCATTTATAGTTTGCCACATAGCCATACCTGGTAAAAACCATACTACATATGGATCATTACCACTACTACCAGTTTTTAATATATATTGAAATACAATTACATATGTAAACATAAATACAAATGGTTGTAAAAATCCCCATATACTTCCTAAGCTTGTATTTGCAAATCTATTTTTAAAATCATTTCTTCCTAATTGCCATACTAATTTTTTATTTTTCCATACTGTTTTTATAAATTCCATAAATTCGTGAATTAGTAATCCACTTTCTCTCCTCTCCAGTTGAAATTTTCAAATATTTTTGTCGTTTTCTATTCTATCTTTAATTCGCTTTTTTGTCAATTAAATAAAAGCTATTATTTTTTTACATTTATATTATATAATATATTTGACAAAATTTTAAAATTCTGTATAATATATATCCAAATTACATATTATAATTATTAAATATCTATAAGATATTTATATATAAAACTCTGTTAATCTATTTTAACGGCTATGATTTATTAGTGGTCTAGGATTAATGGAGTTTTTTCTCTAAATTTTAAATATTAAATACCCTACTATTGGTAAATGAAATATTACTATTTCTTTTATCATCTTTTTTAATAAATTCTTTCCTGCTAAAAATTTAAAATATTTTATTATATGAAAATTAATATATTTAGACTTCTCTAAATCTTCATAATAGGAAATCAAATTCTTTATGAACTTTTTATTTTCATTGGTTCTACTATAATAAAGACACATTTTAGCACCATCTAAATAAGCTTTATCAATTACTTTTTCTTTTCTATATTTTAAATAACTTTTATAACTTGTTCCGTTTTCTTCTTTCCATCTTGATAAATTCTGTGCTAGGCTTCTTCCTCCAAACACATTACTATCATGAAGTCTATATTCAAATAAAGGCTCTTCTATATAACTAATTCCCTTATTTTCATTTGCAATAAAACTTGCTAACCAATCATGTGCTATTACAGAATCTATAAATGGTAGCATTTTATTTTTTACATTTTTAGTAATTATTTGTGAACAACCTATTCCTATACATCTTGATATTGCTAGATGACTTTTTCCATTAATTAGAGGCATGTTTTTATATTTAAAATAATTTTCTTTTATTACTTCTCCATTTTCGTTGATTTGCTTGCTATTGCAATAAACCATATCAACGTCATCTGCTATCAATCTTTCTAAACTTTTCTCTACTTTATTTTTATACCATATATCATCATGGTCACAAAACATTATATAATCTGCTCCTGAACATTTTAATAAAAACTCAAAGTTTTTATTATATCCTAAATTTTTTTCTTGTAAAAATAATCTAATTCTATCATCTTTTTTTTCATAATCTTTTAATATATCTATTACTTCTTTATCTTTAGAATTATCATCACTTATTAATAATGATATATTACTATATGTTTGGTTTAATATACTATCAATTTGTTCTTTTAAAAATTTATGATTTGTATTATAGGTAGTTAGTAAAATTTCAACCTTTTTTTCCATTTTTCTACTTCTCCTTTTACATTTTAGATTATAACATGGTATATCTAAAACTTCAATTAAATATAGCAAAATATTACAACAAATTACATTAATTATTTTTAAGCAAAATAAAAGGAAAGCCCTATAAAAGAGCCTTCCTTTAAAGTGGAACTTGAGCAAAAGACTTACATGTCGTACTCTTCACAGAAACAAGGACGGACATATGCTGTAAACACCTTTTCCTCCTCTTGCAAAGATTCCAACACATGGTACCTTATAAACTCAATACCATTTTCGTTTCCGACAGTCAAAACCAATCCCTTGTCTAG
Organism: uncultured Clostridia bacterium; assembly: GCA_944387485.1. Taxonomy (GTDB): domain Bacteria; phylum Bacillota; class Clostridia; order TANB77; family CAG-508; genus CAG-269. The sequence continues at coordinate 767 of CALXFC010000012.1, read as the reverse complement.
CATTTCCTGGTCAAAAACCCAGTAATCAAAAGATTTGATTCTTTTTTCTTCATTTTTTTGTCCAATAAGTTCAGCAAGTTCAAATGTACGTTTTGAAGGAATCGAAGTATAGCTTTCCATTCCTATAACATTGTTCTTGATAATGTTACCAGGAACATCTTCAAGCTTTGCTCCTCTTGCCCTTCCATTTGGAAGTTCAAGAAATTCGGTAGATAGAATCTCTCCAATTTTTCCAATATTACTGACATATGGTTCTTGCATTCTAATGCTTACCTTAAAAAAGTCTTTTGCGGAAGATGCAGTATACCAAACCCGAAGCTTTCCACTGTTAGCATCAGCTTCAATTGTCCTGCACAAAAACCTTACTGACTTTGGCCTGCAAATGAAAAAGCGATTATTAGCACATCCGCTCATCTCTTCAGGAATGGTAACAGACGCTCTCATAGACAACCAGATATTCTGATGATGTCTAATCTTTTCCCTCTCATCACCATTAATGTAGAAAACTGACATAACAAATCCTTTCTCTTTTTATATCGTCCACTTTATTGCGAGTAGCATATTGCTAAACCTTTCATAGTATATCACATTTTACATAATATGTAAACTATCCACTGTCTAAAACCAGTGAGATTGCGGTAACTTTAATTTCAAATTTAAGCAAAAAAACAGAGTACTTATTTGTACCCTATCTTTTTATCAAATTAAGCTTGTGCTACTGGATAAACACTTACTTGTTTTTTATCTCTACCTTTTCTTTCAAATTT
>CALXFC010000011.1 GCA_944387485.1 uncultured Clostridia bacterium | reverse complement strand
ACTTCTATCTTCTAATTCTTTTACAACATCTATTTTTTTGCTATCTACTTTCTTTAAACTTTTTAATAATGTTTTCTTCTTATAAGTATTTAATTTTACTTTATCTTTGCAAAAATCTTTTTCATATTGGTAAACAAGTAAAATCCAATCTAGGTATTTTTTACATTTTTTAATTACAATAGGATTAATCTTTCCATTTTCTTTAGGATATCTTTCTATTTTAGAATCTACTTTTTCTAAATCTTTCTTAAAATCTCTTGTTACACCAGTTATAAATAATTTTTCTTTTGCTCTAGTTAAAGCAACATATAATATCCTCATTTCTTCTGATAAAGTTTCTGTTAAAATTTTATCTTTAATAGCAAGCTTACTTAAAGTATCATATTTAACTTGTTTATCATAATCTATATATTTTGCACCTATTCCCATTTCTTGATGAAGTAATACATCTTCTTTTAAATCATTTAAATTAAATTGTTTTCCTGTGCTAGATAAAAATACAACTGGAAATTCTAATCCTTTACTTTTATGGATACTCATAATCCTTACAACATCATCATTTTCACCAATAAGCTTAGCAGAACCCATATCACCACTAGATGTTTTAAGTTTATCTATAAAATTTATAAAGTTATATAGCCCTTTAAAATTGCTACTTTCATAAGTTCTAGCTTTTTGGAATAACATTTTTAAATTTGCTTGTCTTAATTCTCCATTTGGCATAAGACCTACATAATTATAATAGCCTGTATCTGAATATATTTTCCAAATAAGCTCATCTAATGATAAGTATTCTTTTTCTTTTCTCCACATATCTAAATTATCAAAAAACTTTTGTATTTTTTCTTTTAATTCTTTATCTACATCAATTATTGCTTTTTGCATGCAAGTATAAAAATTATCATAAGAATCAGTTAGACGTATTTTAACTAATTCGTTGTCTGTAAATTTTCCTATATATGACCTTAATACTGAAACTAAAGGTATATCTTGTATTGGATTATCTATTATTTTTAATAAAGACATTATTGTCTGTATTTCTATAGAATCCAAATATTCTTGTGAACTATCAGAAAACACTGGGATTTCTAAGTTTAAAAGTTCTTGTTCATATACAGGTGCAGGAGTAGATGTTGACCTTAAAAGTATTACTATATCTTTATATGAAATATCTCTATATTTTTCTTCTTTTCTATCCCACACTTGAAATTTACTTTCTATTAATTCCTTTATTTTATTCGCAACAAATCTTGCTTCTAGTTCTACATTTTCTATTCTATCTTCTTCTTCAATTTCTTCGTCATCATCATCTTCTTTTTCTGTTTCATGTTCTAATTCTTCTTCTGATAAATCTATTATATTAATTTCAGTATTTAAATCTTGTTTTTCTTCTGGATAATCTGCACCTAGGTTTAAATATTCATCTTCATTATATTCTATATCACCTAAGTTATCACTCATGATATCTTGGAATATTAAATTAGTAAAATATAAAACATTATCTCTACTTCTAAAGTTCTTGAATAATTGTATTTTTAAATCATCTTCTGATGTTTTTTCTTTTTTATTTTTATAACTCTTATATTTACTAATAAATAATTCTGGCATTGCTTGGCGGAATTTATAAATACTTTGTTTTACATCTCCTACCATAAATACATTATTTCCTTTAGATACAGAGTTTAATATATATTCTTGTACTAAGTTACTATCTTGATATTCATCAATTGCAATTTCTTCAAATTTTTCTTGATATTTTTTTGCAATATCAGAAGGAATTATTTTTCCATCTTCTTCTTTTATTAATATCTTTAGTGCAAAATGTTCTACATCTTGGAAATCCACAATATTTTTTTCTCTTTTTCTTTTTGAGAATTCTTCTCCAAATTCTAGTGTTATATCTTTTAGTTTTACTAATATAGAATACATATCAAAAATATCTTGATTTGCTGTTTTAGAATCACAAACCAATATTTTTTTAAGAATCTTTAAATTATCTTTTACAGAATCTCTTATCTCTTTTGCCTCATCTTTTTTAGGAGAGTCTACTTTATTTCTTGGCCACGTTACAAATTTTAAAGTAGAATTTATTTCATATGCTTTATCCCAATTATCTAAGTTGTTTTTTAAGTTGTTTAACATATCTATATCATTTCTTATTGTCATAAAGAATTTCTCTAATTCAGAATTAAACTCAAGTAATTTTGCTGCACTTTCTAAGAAAGATATTCCATCTGTTATTTCCTCTCCTAATTCTTTTAATAAAATACTTCCCCATTGTGTTTTTGAAAAATCATCTTCTAAATTATTTTGGATATTAAACATTTCTACTTTTTCATTTAGCCACTTTTCAGGGAAAGGATTACTTTGTATATAATTATAAATTCTTAATATTAAATCTTTTAAAGGAGTGTCGTCTCTATAGCTTGTATATGTATGAATTAGTTTTGAAAAATCTTTATTTTCTTCTTCATACTTTTTCTCAAACATATCTTCTATTACTTCTTGTTTTAATAGTTCAATTTCCGTTGTATCTGCTATTCTAAAGTTAGGTGCTAAGTTATCTAATTCATAAAAATTATTTCTTACAACATCTAAACAAAAAGAATCTATTGTACATATACTTGCTTTATTTAATAAAGTTATTTGTCTTAATAACTTTTCATCATTTGGGTTTTCATCTAATTTTTTATATATTGCATCTAATACTCTTTCTCTCATTTCTGATGCTGCTGCATTTGTAAATGTAACTACTAATAATTTATCTATATCTATTCCATCTTCTACAACCTTTTTTATTATTCTTTCTACTAATACTGCTGTTTTACCACTTCCAGCAGCTGCTGCAACTAATATATTAGAACCTTTTTCTTCTATTGCTTGTTTTTGTTCTTCTGTCCAATTCATTACACTTCTCCTTATAATGTTAATTTGTTATTTTTTGTTATTTTACCATTTACATCTGTTTTTTTTCAAGTTTTTTAGTTATCTCAACAAAAAACTCTGAATTCCATAAATCTAAGGAATCTTTATCTGTTATAAATGTTATAACATCTTCTTTTGCATCAGCATAATTTATTTCTTTGAATTTTTTATTTAATAAATCTTTTAATATATCTATATTAAAGTCCGAATTTTCTGTTATTACCTTAGATTCTATTAATTTTGATCTAATCAATTCCAAATTTACTTTTGTTTCTTTAGATAAATAAAATACATAATCATATAAATCTCTACCTTTCGTCCTATAACTCCAGTTTCTACATAATATTGCATGTATTTTTCCTGCGAATTGAGATGGTTCGTCATATAATCTAACTTGATGTGGTGAAGGCAACAATTTATATTTAAACTCATATGTAGCACCACTTGGTGGGTTTACATCTACTTCAAACTTTATTTTTATATTTTTTAAAGAAGTCATATTTTTCATATTTTCATTAGGGAAAAATATAAATATATGTTCTTTTGTATCTCCTTTTAAAAAGGCTGAAAGAATATTAGAGTCTTTAGTTTTTTCCTTTGTAACAATATTTAAATTTAAACCATATGCCATTACTTCCTTTTCAATAAAATGGAAATATTTACTCAAATCAAAATTTTTATTAGGTTTTAATAATGCAAAATCTAAATCTTCAGAAAATCTGTTTAATCCATAAAATATTCTTAACGCTGTTCCACCATAAAAAGCTGCTTCATTAAAAAATCCTCCTCGGCTTAATCCACAAATAACAATTTCTTGTATAATTTCCTTCATGGCATTAATTTCATCTGTAGTATTTTTTATATCATATTTAGCTAACATATTATTTAATACATTATTCATTTTTATTAACCTTCCTTTCTTAAGTCGTAAATTTATTTTTAAAAAAATTAAATTCAACTATTTTTTAACCAGTCTTCTCAAATATCTATATAATAGATTTACATTTGTAGAATTATAGGAATTTGATATTTCTTCTATATCTTGTAAATTTAATTTGTTAAATTCATCCATGTCGATTCTTAAATCATTAATTAAAACATTCTCTAATTCTTTCATATTTTTTAAAGGTGATAATGTATATAACTTATCACATAATGCTTTTTCAGGAGTTGCTATTTGATATGAATAATTACCTTCTTCTACAAGCTTAATTCCTAAAGGATACACTTTTTCTGGTACATCTCTATATAAATAAGTACCAAATTGATTATTGTATACTTTTTTCCTTTTCTTATTACATGTAGCACTTGTAAAAGCTGTTACTTTTTCAGGAATAAGTCCATAATAAGACAAAGCAAAATCAAATGATAAATAAGATGGTCCATATATGCTTCCTGCCAATAAATAACCATTTACTGAAGGATCAGTTTCATATAAACCATTTATTATTTTTATTAAATTTCCATTTTTAATTTCTCGACAAATTTTGGTATTTTGGTTAGAATATTCTTTTAAATTTTCTTTTATCATATTATTTGTTAATATCATATTTTCACCTCTTTTTATCATTTTATAATATTTTGTGGTGAAAATCAATACTTTTCTAAAATTTTATTATTTAATTTAGTAAAATTTTGTCAATAATTTTGTTTACTGAACTAAACAAAATGAAATAAGTCTACCGCAATCCCACTGGCTTTAGACGGTGGGTTAAGGTAGACTTATTTCATTTGACCACTTACAATTAGTTATGCTTCTTATTCCTTAATATTAAGTTATTTTATAAAAATAGTGATACTGTACCAATTACAGAAAATAATACAAATATTGCATCAAGAGCACCTACACAGATACCTACTATTCCCATCCATTTGTATTTTTGTTTTTCACTATCAAATTTAACAACTCCTATAATTCCTAGTATTACAGCTGCAATTCCTAATGGCAATCCTAAAATTAAAAGTCCTACTAATGAGAAAATAAAACTAAGTAATCCACAAATATTAAGTTTTTTCTCTTCGTTTAATGTTCCTGTATTAGTGTTTTCATTTTGTTGTACTTCGTTTACTTCATTGTTTTCATCCATAAAAAATTCCTCCTTTTATTATATATATTTATATAATAAAGTATTTTATTACTATTGTCAATTTTTTTACAAAATTTTCTGTAAAATTTGTATTATTTTTCATTGCTTTTTTATATATTTATTTATATAATTAATTTAATATTATAATTGAAAGGAGATTTTCATGGAAAACGAAGTAAATATTCAAAACAAGTTATTTGGTAAAACTTTCTTTTGGATGTTTTTAGGGCTTCTTGGTTCTGCAATTATTGCATATTATACATATGCTTCTGGATTAATTTTTGATATTGTTTTAGAAGGATATTTTAATATCCTATTAATAATAGAACTTGTTGCAGTTTTACTTTTTAGCTTATTATTTAGAAAACTTCCAGCGACTGTTGTAGGTATCTTATATTTTGTATATGCCATGATAAATGGTGTTACATTAGCTACTGTTTTTGCAGTATTTGAGCTTTCTTCTATTATATACCTATTTGTAATATCTGCTATAATTTTTGCAGTACTTGGTATAATTGGATATAAAACAAATAAAGACTTAAGTTCATGGAGTCCTTATCTAACAGTTTTCTTAATTGCTGGTTTAGTCTTAAGCTTTATTAATTTATTTATATTTAAAAGTTCTATGCTTGATTTGGCTATTGACTGGTTTATTTTAGCTCTATTTTGTGGAGTTACTATTTATGATATTAACAAGATAAAAATGTTACAACAAATTCCAGAAATTAATCAGGAAAAAATATATGTATATTGTGCTATGCAATTATATTTAGACTTTATAAACATTTTCTTACGTGTTCTTTCTATATTTGGAAAAAGAAGAAATTAAAAATATGAACATTCAAAAAAGAAGCATTGCTTATTGCTTTGCTTCTTTTTTAATCCAAATTTTCTTTAATTGCTACCATTAGTTCATTAGATTGTACTACTTTACTTTCTCCTTGATACCTATATTTTGCTCCTGTAAAATATACTTGATATCCTAAATTTTCAAGTCTTGTTTTACAAAGTCTTAAAAACTCTTGTGTTTGCTCCTCTGATAAATCAAATTTTATTCTTACTTCATAAAATGTTATTATTACTTTATTTTCATCACTATTTATTTTATTATCCAAATATTGTGTTATATCTTGCATTGTCATTTTATTTCTCTCCTTTACTTGGTATATTTTACCACAATTTTTAAGAAAAATAAAGAGCAAGATTTAAATATTTTAAAAAACTATTCTATTGATTTTTTGATGCATTTCTTAGCTTAAATGTCACACCATTATATACAAAACTATTATTTCCATTTACAGTTAAGACCATACCATTATCAAAAATGATATTATTTCCACTTACACTAAAATTACCTGTTTCATTATCTACTCTATATGTTCCTGTATTATAAATAAATATTTGGTTTAATACATATGTATACATTCCATATTTTAAATTATAATTTCCAACTGTTAAACCATTTCCCGTTTGGTTGTTAGTAGTATCATTTTTATTACTATCTTGGGTTGTATTAGTTGTTGTTTTTTCTTGTTGTTCCTCTTCTGCTCTCTTCGCAGCTTCTTCCGCTTCTTTTTCAGCTTGTTCTTGTTTTATTCTAGCTTCTTCCTCAGCCTTTTTTTGCTCTTCTTGTTCTTGTACTTTTACTTTTTCATCTTCAATTCTTTGTTTTCTTTCTTCAATTTTATTAACATCCTCTTCCACTTGCTCTTTTATTGAATCTGTTATTATTTCTTCTGCTGTTTTATAATCTTCTACAACTATTTTTATTTTATTTAAATAATTGTCCTTTTTCATATTATTTGATAATTCTAATTTATTATTTCTTTCTATATCTGGACTAACAAAAGTTTCTTCAAGCAAAGATAAAAATATCACATCACCATCAGAAGTTTTTTGTGCTATCATATCACTTGTATTCATTGAATATTCTGGGGTTTCCTCTCCATTTATTAATTTTGAAATTATTGTATATTCATAATTTTCTCCATTTTTACTAATTAAATACCACAAATATTCTTCTTTTTTCATATCATAAAAATAATCCACTCTTGCTTCTTTTCCCTTAAATACTTCTTCTACTTGATTATTGTTTATTTTATACAAATCTATTAACTCTTTATCATCTTTTTTATATGATACTAACATTACAGGATTATCTTCCCCAATATCTAAAAATTCTATTGTTAGATTATCAACATCTTCTTTTAAATTATAATTTTTATCTCCATTTTCTATCAGAATCTCATTTTGTATATATTCATTATATAAATCTCCCCATTGAGTTCCTGTTTTTTGGTTTTCTATCATCATATTATATATTAAAAACGCTCCTACTCCTAATAGTGCAAGAAATAAAATTGTAACAATAGTTATAATTACTACTTTTTTCTTATTTTTATTATTTTTTTCTTCTTTAATTTCTGTTTTTACTTCTTTGTTTTCATTTTTTTCTTTATTTTCTTCTTCCATTTTAAAACCACCTTTATCTATAATAATAGTATTATGCTAGATTTATATCTAACATAATACTATTTCATGTTTATTTACTAAATTTCATATATTGTTCTTCCCAATAAATTTTGTTTCCATCTTGAATTGTACAATTAATTGTATCACCAGAATTTAATTTAAAAGTTATTGTATTACCATTAATAGAATATGTTCCATCAGAGTCTATTGATGCATCCATATTAATAAATAGGAAATGACATTGATTATTGTCCTTTATATCTATTTGATACTGACCATTACTTCCTGCTCCTTTATATGTTCCAACAGTTATTCCTGAAGTAGAAGGTTCTTCTTTTTCTATTAGTGAAATTGTAGCATCATTTGATATAGTAAACTCATATTCTTTTCCATTTGAAAGTGTTACTTTCATATTATTATTTTGGATAGTAAATGTTCCATCACTATCTTCATAAATTCCTTCGTTACCTGCTGCTCTCATATCCATTGCTAGATGGCAATTATTTCCCTCTTTTATATATAAAGTATATCCATTACCTGTATATCTAGTAACTTTTACATATTGTATAAAATTATCTTTTGTAAGTTCTACTAAATTATTTGTATCATCTTCATTAAACAAATATACTTTTGATGTGTTTTTATTTACAAGTATTGTATAATAATCTGTTCCTACTGTTATAGCAAAAGTATAATAATTATTTAATGATTCATTATTAACAGTATTTTCTGTCACATTTACTTCAATAGTTTCAATCAAAGCATTTGTATAATATGAATTAGTCCATTGTGTAATCATATTTCGTGCTTCTGCCTCTTCTAATGTTTTTGTTTCTTCTTGTACATCTTGCACACTATTTTCACTGTTATTACCACATCCTGTTAGTAATAATAACATCATTAAAATTAATAGTAATGATATAATAAATTTTAAATTTCTATTTTTCATCTTATTCTTTCTCCTTTTATCTTGTATTAAGTTTTTTTTAATATTATTTTTGAGTCTTAAGGAAATTTTTTAGTATTATTTTAAGTTATATATTTGATTAGTCTCTTCTTGTTCTATTTGGTTATTACCAATTATTTTAAATTTGTTATTGTTATTATCAAAATTAATTGTATCATATACTAGTTTATAACTACTATCTATGTCATATCCATTTCCTGGATTATCATGTATATATCTTGCTGAATTATCAGCATTGATTGTGAAAGTATCATCTCCACATACATATGATCCATATGCTATAGTATATTGTGAATTAGATATTCCATCTGCTGTTGCTTTTAAAGTATTATCATTTATTTTTTGTATTTCTTCATCAAGTTCTTTTTGTTTTTCTTCTGTAAGTATTGTTGTATTTTTATAATCTTCATATGCAGAATTTAAATCTTCTGTTAAAGTCTCACTGTTTATTTCTTTCATTTCAACTGTTTCTTCTGTATCTATATATGTATATTCTAATGATTCATCATCTACATCTATTGTTTCAGGTTTACTTTTTTGACTTACTATATCAGGTAAAGAAATATAATCCTCATCTTTTTCAACAAAATAGTTTAATTCTTTATCTTCTACACTATAGAAAATTCTTATATTTGCATCACTATAATATTTACTTTCTTTTACCATATCGCCATCTAATGATAGAAAAGTTAATCTATTTTCTATTTGATAAGCAAGTATTGGTGTAGCTTCTTCGTCATTTTTAATATTCATAAATGCTACATCCATACTTGTTATATCTTGTTTTTCAAAAATATTTTCTCTTATATATTTCTCATAATCTTCTAAAAATCCATTATCTTCTTGTTCTTCTATTGCAACCTCATTAGTTGCTCCTACATCATTAGTATTTTCTCCTTCTAAATTTCTGTTATACATTACTATTCCTCCTGCTACTGCTAAAACAATGACTAAAACTGCTATAGTAAATGTAACTATTAAAATTACTTTTTTCTTCATTTTACCTCTTCCTTTCTTTGTTTATTTTTCATATTCTTCTTGGATTTTCTCTGTTTGTTCTCTTACATTATCTAATGAACTACCATCTAATATATCTTTAGATTTTTGATATTCATCAACGCCAGCTTTTAAAGTTTCACCACAACCTGTTAAACTTATTAAAGAAATTCCTAATACTATTATTAATACTATTGTTAACAATACTTTTCTCATTATATGAACCTCCTCTATTGTTGTTCTTCACCTGATATTTTTCCGACAATTGGTTTTCCTTCATAGTTTATATATCCCCAATTGCCATCTTTACATACAGCTGCTAAACCTTCTGAAAAATCAGCATATCCATAAGCTATAATTCCCTTTGCTTCATATATTGGCTCTATAGCAACTTCTCCTTTTTCATTAATATATCCACATTTTTGTTCATCTTCATCAACTGATAAATCTGGTACAAATGCTGCTAATCCTTCTGAGAATGAAGATATATAATCATATTTATAATCTACAACTAAATTACCTTTTGTATCTATAACTCCACATTTTTCTCCATTATTTACTATTGCATAACCGTTTTTAAAATTCATTGCATTTTTGAATTGATAATCAATAACTAAATTACCTTCTGTATCAATAAATCCAATATTTTCTCCATCTTCAGATACTGCTGCTAATCCTTCTGAGAAATCTGCTGCTTTTTCATATTTTTGTTCTATAACAACATCTCCTTTTTCATTTACATATCCATATTTTGTATCTGAAGGACTACTGCTTGTATCATTATATTTAGCCGTACTTTTTACTGCTAAACCATCATTTAAATATCTTAACCCTAAATTATCTAAAGACATTTCTACTATTTCATTTCCTTGTGTATCAATATATCCTGTTTCTGATGTAAAATCTCTTGCTGTTTCGCTTTCCACTTGAGCAATTCCGTTTTCAAAAGCTCCAATTTTATAATATTTACCAAATGGAACAATTTCATTTTCTTCTTTGTCTATAACTCCCCATTCATCATCTTGATAAACTCTAGCTACTCCATCTTGGAAACCTTCTTCTCCTGCATTATCATATTTACAGTCAATAACTAAGTTTCCTTCTTTATCTACAAAACCTGTTTTTTCATCTTCTAATACCATTCCTAATCCATCTGAAAATGGCATAGCAGCATCAAATTTATAATCTATTACAGTATTTCCTTCTTTGTCTATATAACCCCATTTTCCATCTTTACAAACTGGAGCTAATCCTTCTGAAAAACTTAAAGCTCCTTCTAATTCTAAGTTTAAATCTCCTACTTTTGTTACATTTACTTTTTTATCTTCTTCATTTCCACATCCAGTTAATACAACTAATGACATAATTAAACTTATTACTATTCCTAATACTATTATTTTATTTTTCACTTCTATTCCCCCTTTTCTTTAATCTGTTAAAGTTGCATTTCCAGAAACTAATGTTGTCTTTCCTGTATCAAAATTATATACATATCCATCTCTTATATCTAAATATGTAAATTCTTTACTATCTGTGTTATATACTAAATGATTTCTTTTATCATAGAAACTAATATCTCCTGTTGTATCATTAAAAATATATCCAGAACCTGAGTCTACAAAAGTCTCATTGCCATTTTCATCTATAAAACAGCCTATACTATCATCTATAAATCCAGATGCTCCACTTGTTGCAGCTACTGCTTTTAATATTTCCCTGTTTTTTTGTCTTCTTATTTCTTCTCTTTTTAGCTCCTCTTGTTCCATCCTTTGAAATTCTGGAGTTGTCGTTCCTGGTAGATATGCATTAACACTTGTATTATAATCATATATTGGAGCAGCTTCTTTTGTATCTTTTAATTTATTTAAATAGACTTTTGCATCTTCTATTCCTAATTTCAATGCTACCTCTAAATTTTTTCTCGCAAGTATAGTATTTTTTGTAACTAACTTTCCTTCCATATATGCTATTCCAAGTAAGAAATATGCATTGGGGCTTCCTAATTTTGCTGCTCTTTCATAACATATGATTGATTTTTTAGTATCTTTAATGTTCTGGCTTCCAGTTTCTAAAATATATCCTTCCATAACTAAACATTCAGCAATATCACATTCTCCACCTTTTGAATACCATTCTAAAGCTTTTTTCTCATCTTTTAACAAATTATTTTCTGGTAAATATAAATTTCCTAAACATAAAGCAACAATCCTTTTTCCATCTTCAAAAGCTTTTTGATACCAATATATAGCTTTATCAATATCTTTATTTACATATTGTCCATTTAAATACATTTGTGCAATAGCATCTTCCGAATCTGCATAACCAACTTCTGCTCCCATATTGAAATAATTAAAAGCTTCTTGTAAGTTTTGTTCTACATCTTTTCCATAATAATATATTGCTCCTATACTTTGATATGCAATTCCACTTTTATATAATTTAATAGCTTCTTTAAAACATTCTATTGCCTTTTTTATATCTTTTTCTTTGTTTAAAGCTCCTAATTGGTATATTGCTCCTAAATCTATTATCGCAAGTTCTTTTTCTTTTTTAGCAAGAGAGTTTAATATATTAAATACTTCTACATAATATTTTTCCTTTTTTAATGCCAAAACTATTCTTATTAAATTATGACATGCAATTTCATTTTCTTCTGAAAGTTTTAATAGTTCTTTTATCCCTTCATCTATTTTTCCTTGATATTTTACTTTATTTATTGATAACGCTATTTTAGCATTTACATCACCTTGTTTTGCTCGTTTTTTTATTTCCTTGATAATTTCATCTTTTTCCATTATTTACTCCTTATAAAGCTGGTTGATCATTCACAAATTCACCTATAAAGCATTTTCCATTTTCTAATCTTAATGCACCTTCTGTTCTAAAGCCATTCTGCCAATCTCCAATATATGCTCCATCTTTATATAACTGGTAACCATATCCATTTTTTATTCCAGATAGTTGCTCTCCAAAATAATAAGTTCCATCTGCATATACCATTATTCCCATACCAGTCATAAGGCGATTACCATCAAATTCACCTAGATATTTTGTTCCATTTTCCCATTTATATAGTCCTTTTTTCAAGATTCCATTTTGAAAATATCCTTCAAAATAATCTCCATTTTCGTAAAAAACATGTCCATTTCCAGAATGTAAGTCTCCTCCTGTTCCTTCTTTAAAAACAACATCTCCTATTTTTCCTTCTGCTGGTATAAATTGTTTTATAAATTGAACATATTTCCAAGCAGATTTTTCACCTTCAGCTATAGCACTTACAACCATAGAGACTATATCTCCTGTATATTTATACTTTGTAGCTCCTGAAACTATGTTTCCTACTCCTCTTGTTGCCATATGTGCACCATACCAACCGCCACCACTTAAAGCTCCTAAAAGACCAAAGCTTGTTTTTACTATTCCTTTAGCAATTTTAGCTTTTCCCATTCTTTTCGCTCCACTTGGGTTTGCATATTTAGTATATTTAACTTCAGATTCTTTGATGTTCTCATATGGATTATCAAAATTAAGGAAATCTAATTCTTTTATAACTCCATGTTCTTCTCTATATATTTCATTTTCGCAATCCATAATTAACCCCTTTATATTTCTTTAAAATCTTCACTAAGTTTAACTTTTACTTCATTTCCTGAGATATCTTTATAATAATATCTTTCATTCGCTCCAGATTCTTTCCAATGAACCATTACAACATTATTAGTAATTCCTTCAAAAGTCTCATTTTCTTTTGCTGTTAAAACTTCATTATTATCTTTATCTATTACTTTAGTAACTCCCTCATCTGCCACTATAAAATAATTTCCTTCTCCTAAGTCCTCTGTTATAATTTTTCTTGGTTCTCCATTATTGTCTCCACCAAATCCATTATAATCATTTAATTTATTTGGTTCAAAAAGTTTATTTCCTTTTTTATCTATAACTGTATAGTATGGTGTACCTCCTTGATTAGAAAATACTACTAAAGCATAACCATCTTTAGTGAAATGTGGTTTATTTGATACTGACCAGAATTCATTAGATAAATCTACAGCTTCTCCTGTTTCTAAATTATATATTGAGCAAAGTGTTCTTATTCTGTCACTTCCTGTTTGTTCATCTTTATACACTTCTGAATTAGTTTCAAAAGACATTCCATTTTCATGCTCATTTCCCGTGATAATTTCTTCTTGTGTATATACTGATTTTATTCTTTTAACATTTCCTTTATCGTCAAATACTTTTAAATACCACACTTCAAAATTATCATTATCATCTGTAACTGAATAACCATCTCTAAATTCTTCACTTACTCTTTCTGGATATTCCACAATTGACTTTGTTGATAAGTTAAAGAATTTAGTATCTTCATCATTAATTACAAGCATATTGTCTCCGTATGTTCTTATTTTACTTACATATTCTTCAGATGGCTCTAAAACGTATTTTTCCTCTTCTAAACTATATACACCTGTTACTGTTTGTGATGTATTATATGTATCTGTTTGCTCTGTTAATATTAAACAACCTTTTTCAACTAATTCAATATCTTTATATTTTGTTTTATCAACTGTATATACTATATTTCCATTTTTATCTAAGAAATTTAATTTATTTTCATCTGTTTTATCTTGAAGTTGCATATATCCATCTATAAATGCTTCTGCATTTCCTTCATGTGAGAATAATGCATTAAAATCTCTATCTACTACATAATTTGTAGCCTTGAAATTTACTGTTTGTGATAATTCTACTGTATCATACTCAAATTCCCTTGTTCTATCAAAATCCAAATATCTTACATTTTCTTCTTCTTTTTCTTCTGTATTAGTATTATTTTGTTCAGCTACAATTTCTTTTCTATTCAAGCACCCTGTTAAACTAAATAATGTGATTACAAGTATAATTGCTACTCCTAAAATTTTCATTTTTCTTTGCATTTCTTATTCCTCCTATTAATCCATCTTTTCATCTTTCTATTTTATTTCAGTCGCATTGCTAAATACAGGATATTGTCTTTCTACACCTCTTAATTCTGTTTTTTCATATGTTATTTCTACATTATAATACTTACCTGAATTTGAATCATAGATAACAGCATTTTTTGCTGCACTTTCTCCTTCCATCATTCTTGTATAACTATAGCTACTATCTCCATAATTAGGAACATCTCCTTCTTCATATTCCGTAATACCTGGTGATGCTGTAAATGCTGATTCTCCTGATGCAACTATAACATATCCTACTTCTTTACTATCTAGTGCTTCTTGAATTAAATACATTGTGAAAGATCTTGCATATCCTTCCTCTTGCCATTCTGCTAATTCTTCACTTACAACATTATTTAATGTGTCTGTAATATTACTAGATGCTCCACAACCAGTTAGCAGAACTAATGATATAGCTAAAATTAAAATTATTCCTATTATTAAAACTTTTTTCTTCATATTATTTTTTCCTCCTATTATTCTTCTATTACTTCATTATCAGCTTCTTGAATTAAATGTACAAATTCAAATCTTTTATCTGTTTTTTCTACTTCTAAAGTTTCTTTGTCGATTAAATATGCTTGTTCTCCTTCACTAGAAATATCCTGTCCCCAAGTCATTACAGCTTGTATTTTACCATTTCCTAAATCATAAAAATCTATAAAATCATTTTCTTGTTCTTCCATAATTGTTTGTACATTTCCATTTTCCATAACTTTTAACACATGATTTGGATATGGTCCTTCACTTACTGATGCACAATAATATAATTTATCATCTATATATGTTCCTGTCATATATAAATCATCTATTTTTATTTTTTCTCCAGTATCTATTTTATATATGTAATTGTTGGTTTTTCTATCGTCTCCTTGTCCTTCTTCTTTACCATATAAAATAGCTTCACTTGTATTTCCAGTTCCAATTCCTATATTATAGTAATATGTACCACCTCCATACAATCTTCCTGATTCACTTTCAGCACTATCTATTGTCTTTATTTCTCCAGTTTTTGTATCATATTCTTTCAAAAAATTTTGTGGTGATCTTTCTGTATAATATATTTTTCCGTTTTCTTTATTTACATACATTCCAAAAATTTCTTCTTCATCTACCACATTTTTAGTTTCTCCTGTTTTCAAATCATAAGAAACTAAATTATCTTGGTCTGCATCAAAATATATTTTTCCATTATATACTCCCATGCTTTTGTAATATGTAGGATATTCTAAGTCATAAGAAAATGTTTTGGCTACTTCATAGTTCCCATTTCCTTTAGTTAAATCGATTTCATAAAAATCTTGTTCTTTTTGTAAATAGATTTTTCCACCAGAATAATCTAATGCTTCATATCTTGTTTCTCCCAAAGTTGTTATATCAAAAGTTGTCCCATCTTCTTTTAATGCTACAATTTTATATTTTTTATCTATTTTTTGTTGTGCAAATCCACATACGCCTTCTAATTCATCATTTAGTTTTACTTTTTCATCTTCTTGTGAAGAAATCTCCTCATTTTGGTTTTCTGTTTGATTTTCTTCTGCTCCTTGATTATTTGTTCCACAACCTGTTAAAGCGAACACCATAACAAATAAAATTAATATAATTCCTATTTTTAAAAAAGTATTTTTCACCTAAAATTTCCCCCTTTAATTAATTTGCATAAACTTCTGATAAATCTCTAAACATTGTATCAAAATATGTATTATTTCTCTCTCCATCTACATTAACTGCATATCTTGCTAAATCTCCACCTGAATATACTTTGTAAATTATTTCTACATATTTTCCTGTCTCTCTTTCAACACCTGATATCATTATAAATTCTTGGTCATTTTCTGTATATTCTGTCCATTTTACACCACTCATTACTGCTTTTGTTGCTTGATCCCAAGTATATCCTGTTTCATCTCCCCAAAATACGAACTCTGATTGCTTTAATTCTTTTATACGTGGTGTATCTCCACATCCTGTAAGTAATACTAACATTACTACTCCTAATACTACTAAACTTGCTGCTTTTAAAACTTTGTTTTTCATTGTTTTTTCCCCTTTCTATTATTTATATTAAAACATTAAAAACATATTAAATTATTTAGCTATTTTTTCTTTCTATTTTTATATTTACTGTTAATTCTTCTTTTGTATCTGTTGTTATCTGTTTTGTTGGTAAAAGAAGTACTATTTTTCCTTCTTCTTCACTTATTGTTAGTTCATCTGCTATTGTATCTATTGGATTTTTATCTGTTCTTTGATTATTTAATAATTTCACTTTATTTCCTTCTATTTCATAATTTCCTGCTTGATTATACTCAAATGACATTCCCATACTATATGTTCCATCTTCATTAAATACAACACTGTTATTATCAGTTAATTGTGAACCTAGTACAAATGAAATTCCAAATTCTAGACTATCTGTTGTTTTTGCTCTCCACTCTCCTACTAAGTCTTCTTTTTTTATTACACCTTCTGCACTTGTTTCTTCACTTTCTGTATGTTTATCTGAACCTTCTACAATATAAGAAATATTTCTATAAGTTACATTTGTTTTACTTTTCTCAAATGTATCTTTATTTATTATATATGTATCTACATATGCTTCATAAGTATCATAATTATTTCCGTCTATTTCTGCTTGAATATCTCCATTTGCTAAAACATATATTTCGTCTATATTGCTATCTTGTGTAGGTTCGATTATTTCTTTTGTTTCTCCATTTTCATATACCTTTAATGAACTTTCTGTTGATGATGGTCCTAAATCTTTATTTGTTGCATAATATAATTTTCCATTATCATAGAAACTTATATTTCCATCTCCATATTCATCCATATATTCATCTATTTTAGTCTTTTCTCCTGTTGTTACATTATATTCATAACCTATTGTCTTACTTGTAAATGTATATCCACTAGCTTCATCTACTCCATAATTTCCTTCTACTTTTTCATAATATATAAATCCATTATCTGTTACAGGCCCTACATAAAATCTTTTTCCTGTTTTTGCTGTATCATCTATACTTTTAAATTCTGCTTTTTCTATTTCTTTATCTTCACCTGTTTCAATATTATATGTTCCTAAAGTGCCTCCCCAATCTTCCCTAAAAATTCTAACTGGTGAAGTTGAATAATAGATATATCCTCTTTTTTTATCAACTACAAATCTTCCGTCTATATCCCCAATACTAGTTACTTCTTTTAATTCTTGTTTTTCTAAATCATATCCTTCTACTAATTCATTTGCTCTATTATAATAAATCACACCATCATAGACATACATAATTTTAGGTGTCCAATCTGGTTCTGATGATATTTTATATACGCTTTCTACTTGGTAGTTTCCATCACCTTTAGTTAAATCTATAGAAAAGAACTCTGTTCCTTTTTGTAGATATAATTTTCCATAACTATAATCTAAAGCTTCATATTCTACTTGTTTTCCTTCTTCTAAATTATGATTTACTAATGTTACTTCACTACCATCATTTTTTAAAGCTACTGTGCTTGCTTTTCCTTCTTCTGTTTTATTTGCAAATGCATATACACCTTCTAATTCTGGATTTAATTTTACATTTGACGTTGTTTCTTCTTGTTCATTTTGTTGTTCTGTAACATTATTTTCGCTATTATTTCCACATCCTACTAAAGTAAATAGCATAATTATAATCATTATAGCTAAAAAGACTGTCTTTATTTTTTTAACCATTTAGTTTCCCCCTTCTATTTTCCAAAAGAAAAAAAACTTAAAATTATGATTTTACTCATATTTCAAGTTTTTTAGACATGGTAAAACTGTTGTTATTTCTAACAACAAACATAAAAATATTAGCACATGTATTTTCAATGTCATTAATATTTTTCATATTTTTACCAACTTTCCCCTTTATTTTCTTTATTATTAATTATTTTCTATTATAACTTTTGATACTAATTCATTTTCATATTCTAATGTAACATTATATGTCATACCACTTGCAATTCTTGAACTCAAACCACTAATATCTGAACTTGAAGACATTTCTTCTCCATTATATTCTACTGTGACTGTATTTTCTGTATCAGAAGCATTACTACTATTTATTGTTGTTAGTAATGCTTTTACCTTAACTCCTGCTTGCTCTCCCTCATATTGCTCAAATTTTGCATTAAAGGTATCTATTTGTGCTTTGTCTAAAGCTGTTGATACATCATCTGCATTTGTCATATCTAAATCTTCTTCTACATAATCAAAATTTAGACTTGCTTCTTCTGCTGAGATATCTCCTGTTTGGCTAAATAGCATATATCTGTTTTCTGGTATTTTATTTTTTGATATATCAATTATTGAATCAAATTCTATTATCCAAACACTTATTGGTTCATTTGGTTCTATCTCCAATGTATCCTCACTTACTTCATATGTTCCAGAACCAGTATTTTCATCATCTTGATATTCAAAAGTCATATCTGAATTTAAAATAATTGTTGAACCTTCTGCTAAGTCTTTTCCTTCATATGTTCCAAATTTTAGAAAATTATCACCTACTTCTATTCCATCTTCCACTGTTGAACTTTCTGTGTTGTTTTCTGCATTTGATGTATTTTCAGTAGTTTCTACATTTTCTTCTTCTTGATTTCCACATCCTGTTAGTAAAAATAATCCGCTAACTAATACTATTGTAACTAATATACTTAGTATTTTGTTTTTCATTTAAAATCCCCCTTATTTTAATAAAACTTCACTTTCGTTTTTAATTATATCAAATAATTTTTATTTTGTGAACATTTTGTGATAATTTTGTCATTTATATTTTTTCATCTTTTATTATTGATTTTATAAGTACTAAAATTAATAATAAAATTCCTATAACTATGCTCATATCTGCTATATTAAAATTCGGAAAATCAAATAAATTTATATCTATAAAATCTACAACATAACCTCTAAATATTCTATCTATTAAATTACCAATCCCTCCTGATAATATTAAAACTAATGGAATTAATATTTTAAAATCTATATCATCTTTTCTTTCTTTTATAAATTTAATTATAATTCCAAGTATTATAATATTTATTAATATTATAAAAAATATATTATTTGAACCAATACCAAATGCTGCCCCTGTATTTTCTGTGTATGTAAAATTTAGTATATTTGGAATTATTGTAATATTTTTCTCTATTAATAATATTTTTGATACCTGGTCTAATATAAGTATTATTATACCTATTATTATTAATACAATTATTTTTCTATTTTTAATTTTATTTTCTTCCATCTTCTTTTTTCCTTTTTATTAAAATACATGTACATAAAACACATAATATAATTGATAAAATTTGTGATACTCTAAAATTTCCTAACATTAAACTATCTGTTCTAAGTCCTTCTATAAAAGCTCTTTCTAAGCCATATAAAGCTAAATAAATACAAATCATCTGACCTTTATATTTTCTCTTATTTCTTAACAGATATAAAATAATAAATATTAAAAAGCAACTAATAGACTCATATAAAAATGTTGGGTGTACTTCAATATATTTTCCGTTTTCAATTATTCCCATTCTTAGAATACTATTTGTTTCTATGCCATGTGCTTCTACGTTAAAAAAGTTACCCCATCTTCCTATTGCTTGCCCTAAAGCTAAATATGGCACTATATAATCTAGCATATCTAAGATATTTATTTTCTTTACTCTACAATATATTGCAATTGTAATAACTGCCCCAATAATTCCTCCATATATTGCTAAGCCACCATCTCTAAAATTTAATATTTCACTTGGATAATTTAAATAATAATCTAATTTAAATAATACAAAATATAATCTTGCACATATTATTGAAACTGGAACTACAAAAATTAATACTTCTAATATATTTTCAAAATCTATATTATATTTTTTATCATCTTTTTTACAAAGCAATATTCCAATTATAAATGCCATAACTATTAATATTGCATACCAATATATATCAATACTACCTATACTAAATGCAACTCTATTTATATCAAGATATAAATTTATTCCTGGAAATGTAACCTCGTTCATTTTATTCTCCCACTATTATTTTCTATTAAATATTATCATAATAATTTTAAATAAACAATAGGAAAGCACATCTATTTCAGCAAAAAAATAAAGCATATAATTTCTCATATGCTTTTACTTTCTAAATATGAATCTACACAATATTATCTTGCTACATATTGTTTACTAAATTACGAATATATTCAGGAACAATAATAAATAATATTTAAACTTAAAAGAATACTAAATTAATATTTTAAATTATTTTTTCAATTTCTCCAATTGCATATAATGGTATATTAGTAAGCCATTCATCCTTTTTATACTCTGCCATAGATGTTCTAACATTTTTAGTTGTTCCATATTTATTTACAAATTCTTTTAAACTTTTTGCTTTTAAATTTTGTTCTGCTTTTACTTCTATAGGAATTATATCAGTTCCTAGCTGTATAATAAAATCCACTTCTGCAGTTGCTCTTTCTGCTGACCAATAAAAAACTGATATATCCTTATTAGATTTTAATTCTGTTAATACAAATTGTTCCGTAAATGAACCCTTGAATTCTGTAAAAATTTTACTACCTTCTAATAAAATTTTTTCATCAATGCTTGTCATTGCACCCAAAAGTCCAACATCCAATATATACAATTTAAATGCACTTATATCTTGATATGCAATTAATGGAATATTAGGTTTCTTTATTCTATCAACTTTATATACCAAACCACAATCTACTAGCCAAGATAAAGCAAGTTCATACTCTTTTGCCCTTGCACCTTCTTTTATTAAACCATATATGAATTTTTTATTTTCTTTTGCCAATTGAGATGGTATACTATTCCATAACATTCTTAATCTTGGTACTATTTCGTTTGGAGCATGTTTTGAAAAATCTTCCTCATATGCATTTAATAATTGATTTTGGATTCTTCTTACTTGCTTTAAATCTTTTGTCTCAATATATCTTTCTACTGCTGCTGGCATTCCACCAATAAAATAATATTGTCTTAATAAATCTATTAATTTATCTTTAAATATTCCTATTAATTTCCAATCTCTTTTTTCTAATAATTCTACTAATTTTTCCTCTCCTAAAGCTAATAAAAATTCTTTAAAGTTTAGTGGATATAAATCCATAAAATCTACTTTTCCAACTGGAAATGATGTTCCTTCATGTAAAGCAACTCCAAGTAATGAACCCGCAGCTATAATATTATATTCTTTTGCATTTTCATAAAAATATTTTAATGAAGTTAATGCTTTTGGCACTTCTTGTACTTCATCAAAAATTAGTAGTGTATCTTCTTTATTTATATCAACACCTGTTTCTATTTTTAGCCCTTGTATTATTCTCTCTATTTCAAAATCTCCTTGAAAAAGTCTTTCCATTCTTTCATTTCCATCAAAATTGACATATGCTACTTTTTTATAAAAATTTTTTCCAAATTCTTGCATTAACCAAGTTTTACCAACCTGTCTTGCTCCTCTTATTATTAAAGGCATCCTATTTTTAGAAATTTTCCATTCTTCTAATTCTTTTAATTTTTCACGATACATAAGATTCCCTCCTTTTTGTATTATATGTCAATTATATCATATTTATTACAAAAATTCAAAGGAAATTTTGATTATTTTTACATTTTTTCAAAGGAAAACCTTTAATATCTACACACTTTTTCAAAGGAAAATATTAATTTTATTAAAAATAAAGTGTATGATTTTTCATACACCTTATCTTGATATTACGCTTCTTCCTCAACCTCAAATTGTGAATTATAAAGGTCACTATAAAATCCACCTTTTGCAAGTAAACCTTCATGAGTTCCTTGTTCTACAATATCACCATGATTCATAACTAATATTAAATCTGCATTTTTTATTGTTGATAATCTATGTGCTATTATAAAACTTGTTCTACCTTTCATTAAATTATCCATTGCATCTTGTATTTGTATTTCTGTCCTTGTATCAATAGAAGATGTTGCTTCATCTAATATTAATATTTTAGGGTCTGCTAAAATTACCCTTGCAATTGTTAGTAATTGTTTTTGTCCTGCTGATACATTGCTTGATTCTTCATTTAATAAAGAATTATATCCATTTGGTAAAGTTTTTATAAAGTGATGAACATGTGCTGCTTTTGCTGCTCTTATTACTTCGTCATCTGTTGCATCTTCTTTACCATATTTAATATTATCTTTTACAGTACCTCCAAATAGCCATGTATCTTGAAGTACCATACCAAACATCTTACGAAGTTCTCCTCTTTCAAAATCTTTTATGTTGTGTCCATCTACTAAAATTGCTCCACTATTTACATCATAAAATCTCATAAGAAGTTTTACCATTGTAGTTTTTCCAGCTCCAGTAGGTCCTACGATTGCAATTTTTTGTCCGTTTTTTACACTACAATTAAAATCATTAATAATTGTTTTATTTGGGTCATATCCAAATTTAACATGGTCAAATACAATATTTCCTTCTAGTTTAGATGTATCTATATTTCCTTTTGCAGTATCTACTTCTTCTGGTTGCTCTAAGAATTCAAAAATTCTTTCAGCAGCTGCTGCCATAGATTGTAACATACTAGAAATTTGTGCAATTTGGTTTATTGGTTGAACAAATTGTCTATTGTATTGTATAAAACTTTGGATATTACCTACAGTAATTGTTCCATTAATTGCAAGATATCCACCTGCTACTGCAACACCTACATATCCAACATTACCTACAAAATTCATTACTGGATGTATTAAACCAGATAAGAATTGTGATTTCCATGCTGAATGATATAATGTATTATTTGCTTTTTCAAATTCTTTATCTACTTTACCTTCTGCATTAAATACTTTTACAATATTTAAACCACCATAGATTTCTTCTACTTGACCATTTACATGACCTAAATAGTCTTGTTGGTCTTTGAAGTATTTTTGTGATTTGCTAACAATAATTTTTACTAAAACTCCTGCTATTGGTAGGATAATTAGTGATATTAAAGTCATTTGCCAGCTTATAGAAAGCATCATAATTAATATACCAATAATTGTACAAACAGAAGTGATTATCTGTGTAATACTTTGGTTCAAGTTCATACTTAGAGTATCAATATCATTTGTTATTATTGATAATACTTCACCATGTGTTTTTGTATCAAAATAGTTCATTGGTAATTTATTTATTTTTTGAACAATATCATTTCTTAGTCTATAAGTAAGTTTTTGTGAAACTCCTGTCATTGTGAAACCTTGAATTAATGAGAATAATGCACTTGTGAAATATAATCCAAGTAAACCAAGTAATATTGCTCCTAGTTTTCCAAAGTCAATTCCTGAACCACCAGACAATTTACTAACTAAGCCATTAAATATTTCTGTTGTAGCATTTCCAAGTATCTTTGGTCCTACAATTGTAAATATAGTACTTCCTATTGCAAATATCATTACAATAATTAATGCTACTTTATATTTTGATAAATAATTTTTTACTAATTTTTTAGTTGTTTTCTTGAAGTCTTTTGCCTTTGCTGTAGACATGTTTCTTCCTGGTCCTCCCATTGGTCCTGGCATATTAATTACCTCCTTTCCCGTTTAATTCTTCTTCTGACAATTGTGATAAAGCAATTTGTCTATATGTTTCATTGTTTTTAATTAATTCTTCATGTGTTCCTACTCCTACAACTTTTCCTTCTTCTAACACTATAATTTGGTCTGCATTTAAAATTGTACTAATTCTTTGTGCTACAATTATAACTGTTTTATCATGTGTTATTTCAGATAATGCTTCTCTTAAAGCTGCATCTGTTTTTAAATCTAATGCTGAGAAACTATCATCAAATACAAATATCTCTGGATCTTTAGCTAAAGCCCTTGCAATAGATATACGTTGTCTTTGTCCTCCTGATACGTTTCCTCCACCTTGTGCTATTGGGTCTTGGTATTTCTTTTCCTTAGTCTCTATAAATTCTGTTGCTTGTGCTATCTTAGCTGCTTTATACATCTTTTCATCTGACATATTATCATCTGCATATTTAATATTTGATTCAATTGTTCCAGAGAATAATAACCCTTTTTGTGGAACAAATCCTATTATATCTCTTAAATCTTTTTGAGATACATCTTTTACATTTACACCATCTATCTTAAGTTCTCCACCTGTTACATCATAAAATCTAGGAATAAGATTTACTATTGTTGATTTACCACTTCCTGTACTTCCTATTATTGCTGTTGTTTTTCCAGGCTCTGCTGTAAAGTTTATGTCTTCCAATATCTCTGTATCTGCATCTGGATATCTAAATGATACATTTTTAAATTCTACTAGTCCTTTTTTACTTGGATCAAATTTCTTTGTTTCTTCTTTATCTTTTATGCTTGGCTCTGTTTCTAAAACTTCATTTATACGGTTTGCTGAAACTGATGCTCTAGGTAGCATAATTGATATCATTGAAATCATTAAGAATGCCATAACTATTTGCATAGTATATTGGATAAATGCCATCATATCACCAACTTGCATAATTCCTTGGTCTACATTATGACCTCCAACCCATACAATTAAAACTGTTATTCCATTCATAATCAACATTAATGCTGGCATCATTATACTCATTGCACGGTTTACAAATACATTTGTTTTCATTAAGTCTTTATTTGCATTATCAAATCTTTTTTCTTCTTTCTTCTCTGTATTAAATGCTCTAATTACTTGAAGTCCACTTAATATTTCTCTTGATACTAAGTTTAGTTTATCTGTTAACTCTTGTAATCTTCTAAACTTAGGCATAGCTATAATAAATAATGTAATTACAGTAAATAGAACTGCAAGTATTGCAACACCTATAATCCAAGCCATTGAATTATCACTAGTTGTTAATACTTTTACAAATCCACCAATACCTATTATTGGTGCATATACGACAACTCTAAATAAAATTGCAATTAGCATTTGTATTTGTTGAACATCATTAGTACTACGTGTAATTAATGATGCTGTTGAGAATTTATTTAATTCTCCAGTTGAAAAACTAAGTACTTTCTTAAATACTTTTTCTCTTAAAGTTTTACCAAGTTTTGCAGCAACCCTCGCAGATAAAAGCATAATTGTAATTGCTGATACCATACTAATTAATGCAACCCCTAGCATTTGTAGTCCTGTTTTTAATATATAATCATTTTGAAGTTTATCTGTATCTACTCCTAAATCACTATATATTTTTTTAATTTCAGTTACAGCTGCTTGTTCTTTTATTGAGTCTTGCATCTCGTCTATTTGCTTTGTAAACTCACTTAAAACAGTATTTCTTTGTTCCTCTGGCATAGATTTAATTATGTCAAGAATGCTCATATTTTCTAAAACTGCTTTTTGCTCTTCTGGAACATTTTGCATCATTGCTTCTTTTATTTGAGAAGCAGTTTCTTCATCAGTTACTGTAGAAAGTTCCATTAATGGTCCTGCCATAATGCTAGATAATTCATCTTCTTTACTAGAGTCGATATCATTTAGAACATATAATGTATCTTTTTCTACATTATAATCTTTTCCTAAATAATCTTTTATTACTTTTTCTTGTTCTTTATTTGGGCTATCTCCTACTAAAGTATAGTTTTCAGTTATTTTCTCATCCTCTTCTGAAAACATTAAAATATTTTCCATATCTTCTTTACTAATTATTTGTGGTACTGCTGATTCTATTCCTCCAGATTGTATCCCAACATTTACAATCCTTGATGTAAAATCTGGTAGTCTTAAATCTGCTTGTGCTTGTACAACTAATAATATAATAATTACTACTACTGCCCAAAAAGATTTTTTTAGATTTTTTAATACTTTTAGCATACTTTTCCTCCCTCTTTTAATTTAAAATAACACCATATCACATTATATGTGACATGATGTCATCTTGTCAATATTATTTAATTAATTCACAAAAAATTTACATTTTTCTAAATACACCAGCAACTTTTCCAAGAATCTCACAATTTGGAACTATAATTGGGTCCATTGTGCTATTTTCTGGTTGTAATCTAATATGGTCTTTTTCTTTATAGAATGTTTTAACTGTTGCTTCATCACCAATTAATGCAACTACGATTTCACCATTGTTTGCTGTATTTTGTCTTTTTACTAATATGTAATCTCCATCTAAAATACCAGCTTCAATCATACTCTCTCCTCTAACAGTTAGCATAAAGCTTTCTGAATTTCCAACAAAATCAATTGGAATTGGGAATGTATCTGTTACATTTTCTACTGCTAAAATTGGTTCTCCTGCTGTTATTTTACCAATTATAGGAACTTCTACTAATTCTTTTTGTGTATAGAAGTCTTTGCTTGATGTCATCTTTGGTTCTCCTGAACCACCTTTTAGAAGTCTCATAGTTCTTCCTTTTTTGTCTTGTCTTTTAATATAACCTTTTTCTTCTAGTTTCTTTAAATACCCATGTACTGTTGCTGTTGAACTTAATCCTACTGCTTTTCCTATTTCTCTTACTGATGGTGGATACCCTTGTGTCATTATTTGTTTTTCAATGAATTTTAATATTGATTTTTCTCTTCTATTTAGTTCTGGCTTCTTCTTTCTTTGCATATTTATCACTCCCATTTTTAATCTGAACTCATAATATCATACAAACAAAAGAATGTCAAACGTTTTTTCGAAAAAATTTTAAAAAGTTAAATTTTATTCCAAAAGCAAAACTTATTATATAATTTAATTGTTTACCATTTTTAATATATCTGCTAATTTGATTCCTGTTTTTTCAGATATTTCACTTGGCGACATATTATTTTTAAATAATGATTTTATTATATTTTGCTCTCCTAGTTTCTTACCTTCTCTTCTACCACGTTTTTCACTTTTTTCAGAAACATAGCTAATTTCACTAATCCTATCCATTTCCCATCTTTCTCTTAAATCTTGTAGTCTTCTTTCTTCTGCTTCTCCTGTTAAATAACCATATTCTTCTTTTGCTTCTTTTAATACTTTATTTTTTGCAATTGCCATTTTCTATATACCTCCTATCATTATTAATAAACGCTAACCATTGATTTACAGTATCATCTATATCTATGTTGTTTGTTTTTTCAAACTTGGGTAATTCTAGAAAATACCATTCTAAATCTTTTATAACTTCATGTTCTCTATGTTTATCTAATACTATAGCTGTTTTTGAAATATATTCTTTATGTTCTTTATATAATATATCATAATAACTTTTTTAATTTTAGAATATTCTGTTCCGTTTTCCTACTTCTCTTGATATTATTTTTGAACTATAATATTTCGTCCTTTGTTCTATATTATAATTATTTTTCCTTTGCATTTCTATGTTTACTATTATTTCATCATTTATTTCCACCTGTAAGTCCATACTTCCACCTTTTTCTTCTTTAAAAAGTTTTTCTACATGTACTTCCTCAAATATTCTTATTTTATTAATTTCTATTTTTAATAACGAACTTAAGAAATCAATTAAATACTTTTCATTACCTTTTCTAGAAAAAAATGATTTAAATACTATGTCATTTTTTAAACTTATTTCCAATTGCATTCTTCCTTTCTATTATATCAACTGACTAATATTTTTTCAAGTAGTTGATAAATATTTACGTATATTTTCTATAAAGCAAAATGACTTAAACATTTAAAGGCATAATTAATAAACCTAAGTAATTTAGTTTTTTCAATAAATTTAAATTAACTTAAAATTGGAATTTTCTTAGATTAAATATCAAATTTTTGAAACAAATAATTAAAAAATATTTTTTAATTTATAAATAATAAAATTTGAAAGCCATTTGGCTTATTGAATAATTATTATATATCATATTTTACATAATTTGTAAATAGTTTTTTAACTTTTTGTAATTAATTTATGATAATGTCATAGTAAATTTAACATTTGATTATGTCATAATAAAATTATATTATCTCTGTAAA
>CALXFC010000010.1 GCA_944387485.1 uncultured Clostridia bacterium | reverse complement strand
AATATTTGCTTTAATTGATGAAGAGTCTGAAAAAGATAATGGATATGTAACTTTAGTAAATTGTAAAGAAGAAGATGGAAAAATAGTTGAAGTAGAAGAAAGAACAGGAATGTGGGCTTGGAAACATCCACATCATGATGGAACAGTAACATATACAAAACTTTGTGGAAATGTAGAATTTGAACATGTTAAATTTGGATATGAGCCCAATAAAGAAATCTTACATGATATATCTTTAGTTGCAAAAGAGGGAGAAAAAGTATCATTTGTAGGTGCAACAGGTGCTGGAAAAACAACAATTACAAACTTAATAAATCGTTTCTATGATATTCAAGGTGGAAAAATACGTTATGATGGAATAAATATTAAGAAAATAAGAAAACAAGACTTAAGAAGATCTTTAGGAATGGTTTTACAAGATACAAACCTATTTACAGGAACAATTAGAGAAAATATACGTTATGGAAGGTTAAATGCAACAGATGAAGAAGTGATTGATGCAGCAAAACTTTCTAATGCTGATAGGTTTATAAAACACTTACCACATGGATATGATACAATGATAGATGGAAGCGGAGAAGGATTATCACAAGGACAAAGACAATTACTATCAATTGCAAGAGCAGCCCTAAATAATCCACCTGTATTAATACTAGATGAAGCAACATCTTCAATTGATACTAGAACTGAAAAAGTAGTTCAAGATGGTATGGATAGGCTAATGAAAGGAAGAACAGTTTTTGTTATTGCACATAGATTATCAACTATCAAGAATTCTGACTTAATAATGGTTCTAGACCATGGAACAATTATGGAACGTGGTAAACATGATGATTTAATAAAACAACATGGAATGTATTATGGATTATATACTGGAGCAATAGAAATAGATTAAAAAATACACGGGGATTTAAATTCCCTGTGTATTTTTTTATCTATTAAATATTATTCTTTTGGTGTGTTATCTGCTTTTTTAGATGTATCTTTTTTATTATCTTTTACTGCTTCTGCCATAGCTCCTAAAGAACTTAAGGCATTTGTTGCTTCAAATGGGATAAATACTTTATTTGCATCACCTTCAGCAACTTTTTCTAAAGCTTCTAAAGATTTTAGTTGAACTAATTTATCATCTGGGTTTGATTTTTTAATTGCTTCATAAACTTTTTGGATTTCTTCAGCTTTAGCTTGAGCAACTTCACGAATAGCTTGAGCCTCACCGGCAGCTCTTCTAATTTGAGATTCTTTATCAGCTTCAGCTTCTAAGATAGCTGCTTGTTTTTTACCTTCAGCAATAGTGATAGCAGATTGTCTTTGAGCTTCAGATTCAAGAATCATAGCTCTTTTATTTCTTTCTGCGTTCATTTCTTTTTCCATTGCGTCCTTAACATCTGGTGGAGGTGTAATATCTTTTATTTCAACCCTATCAATTTTACATCCCCATCTGTCTGTTGCTTCATCAAGTACAACTCTTAATTGAGTGTTAATTCCATCTCTTGAACTAAATGTTTCATCTAAGCTCATTTTACCAATAATATCACGAATAGTTGTGATTGCTAAATATTCAATACCTTTTTTCAAAGATTGAATTTCATAAACTGCCTTTGCTGGGTCAGTTATTTGATAGAACACAACTGTATCAATTGTGATTGTAACGTTATCTTTAGTAATAACATCTTGAGGTGGTATATCCATAGTTTGTTGTTTTAGACTTACAACACTTCTTACGTGGTCTAAGAAAGGTATAATTATTGTAAGTCCTGCATCTGCAACTTTATAGAATTTACCTAATCTTTCTATAATGTATACTTCAGCTTGTTTTACAATTTTGATAGACATTGCAGCTAAAACTAAGACGATAATTAATAATATAATTAAAACTACCATAATTTTCCTCCTTTTATTTTATATAGTTTCAATTTAATAACTTATTTTATAGGTGTAACAATGACTTTAACACCTTTTAATTCTACAACTTCAACCTCTGTACCTTTTTTTATTTCCATATCGTTTATACCAATAGCTGACCAAAGTTCACCTTCTATTTTAACTTGACCAGTAGCTTTTATGGAATTAATATCTTTAGTAACTAATCCTTTTTTACCTATTATAGATTGAGCATTTGTTTTTATAGTTTCTGTATTTGCAAATTTCTTTACTAATGGTTTTGTAGCTAGTATTAATATAACAGAAGATATTAAAAATATAGCTGTTTGAATTGTTATATCAGGTACAAAGAAACTAACAACCATTGTAATTAGTGATCCTAAAGAAAACCAAAAAATTAAAAATCCTGAAGTTAAAACTTCACCAATTACAAATATTCCTGCTAATATTAACCAGATATACCACATAAAGAAACTCCTCCTTTATTTACCAACTATTACTATTATAACATACTTTTTATAAAAAGAAAATATGTAAACTAAAATTTAATATAAAAAGCAATAAATTAATAAAAAAGATATAAAACATAATTTGAAACAAATAATTAAAAAATTAAACTTGTAGATAATAAAATAAAATGATATAATACAAATTGTATTAATAAATATTATTAAAAATAGGAGCTAAATATGATATTAGATGAAATAAAAGATAAGTTACCATTTATGAAAAAAATAAAAGTATATGCTTTTGTTGGACCTTCAGGAACAGGTAAAAGCTATAGAGCACAAATGGTGGCTAGCGAGAAAAATATTAGTTTTATAATTGATGATGGCCTTTTAATAAAAGATAATGAAGTAATTGCAGGAGAATCTGCAAAAAAAGCAGAAACAAAGGTTGCAACTGTAAGACATGCTTTATTTTATGAAGAAAAAGAAAGAGAACCAATAATAAAAGCTTTAAAGAAGTATAAAGCAGATAAAATATTAATACTTGGAACATCTGATGGAATGGTCCAAAAAATTGCAGCAAATTTAGGACTTCCAGAGGTATCTGATACAACATATATTACAGATGTAGCAACAGAACAAGAAATGAAAACAGCAAGAAGAATAAGAGTAACAGAAGGAAAACATGTAATACCTGTGCCAACATTTGAAATAAAAAAAGATTTTTCAGGATATTTATTAGATCCTCTTCAAATATTTAAGTCAAAAGGAAAAGGACAAAAACCATATATTTCAGAAAAATCAATAATAAGACCTACATTTAGTTATTTAGGAAAATTTACAATATCAGATTTAGTATTTAGACAAATATTAGAATATTTAGCTACACAAACACCAGCAATACACAAAATATTAAAGACAAGAGTAGAAAATTATGGTGAAGGTGCTAAGATATATATGGAAGTTAGTATTGTATATGGATATAATGTTGTAAAAGGATTGCAAGATTTTAGAGAAAAATCAAAGAAAGAGATAGAAAAATTAACGGCTATGAATGTGGTTGAACTTGAGGTTGTTGCAAAAAATATTTATGTGCCACAAGATAAGGAGGAAAAATAAATGTCGTTTATAGTTGCGATTGATGGACCTGCTGGAACAGGTAAAGGAACTGTAACAGAAATTATTAGTAAAAAATTAAATTTAACAAACATAGGAACTGGTTCAGCATATAGATGCGTAGCTTTAGCTGCTATACAAAATAATATACCTATAACAGATACTAAAGGAATAATAGATTTATTAGATAAGATTAAGATAGAATTTAAAAAAGTAAATAATAAAGATTTAATATATTTAAATGGTGAAGATGTAACAAAAAGAGTAAGAGAAAAAGATGTTGCAACAACAGTATCAAAAGTTTCTTTAATAAAAGAAGTAAGATTTAAGTTAAATGATATTTTTAAAGCTCAAGCAGAACATCAGGATGTAATAATGGAAGGAAGAGATATAGGGACTTATGTATTTCCTAATGCAGATGTTAAAATATTTTTGGATGCAAGTTTAGAAGAAAGAGTAAAAAGAAGAATAAAACAAAATGAAGAATTAGGAATAAAAATGTCATATAAAGAAATAGAAACTAATATGAAACAAAGAGATAAAGATGATAAAGAAAGAGAAATAGGAGCATTAAAAAAAGCAGAAGACAGTATTTATATTGATTCTAGTAACATGACAATAGAAGAAGTTGTAAAAGAAATAGTTGATATAATTGAAAAGAAAAGAACATAAGGAGATTGGTATGAGTAAAATTAAAAGTGGAGTAAAAGAAATTATTAAATTTATAGTAAGAGGAGCAATTTATATTTGGTTTAAATTGGTGTATCATTTAGAAATTAAAGGTTTAGAAAATGTACCAAAAGAAGGACCAGTTATTTTTTGTGGTAACCATAGGAGTTATATAGACCCACCTTTAATTGTTGCTACCGCAAAAAGAGATATTAAATTTTTAGCAAAAGAGGAATTATATAAAAATAAATTTCTAGCATTTTTAGGTTGGGCTTTTGAAGCAATTCCTGTTAAAAGAGATGAAAAAGATATTGCAGCAATTAAGAGTTCTCTAAAAGATTTAAAACAAGGAAAATGTATTGCTCTTTTCCCAGAAGGTACAAGAAATGGTTTAGCAAAAGGAGAAAAAGTAAAAGATGGTGTAGCATTTTTTGCAGTAAGAAGTGGAGCAAAAGTTGTTCCTTGTGGTATAAAAGGTGGTACAAAAGAGCTTAAAAAACTTACTATTAATTATGGTAAAGCATTAGATTATAGTGAATATAAAGGCTCAAAAGATAAAGAAGTTTTAGATAAAATAACAAAAGAAATAATGGATAATATAATAGAACTTGCAAAGTAGAGAAATGTTATAGAATTTTAAATAGTAGATTTCCTAGTAGTTTGGAATAGGTTTTAACAAGTAAAAATCAGTTGACAAAGTAGTTTATAAGGTGTATAATTGTAAGGATTTAAAGGAGACTTTAGGTCCTTTTTTGCGGGCTTAAAATATTTAGTAAAAAGAGGGGTAAGAGATGAACAATAAAAATATAAGAAATATCGCAATAATAGCACACGTAGATCATGGAAAAACAACATTAGTAGATGCAATGCTTAAACAAAGCCATGTATTTAGAGATAATGAACAAGTAGCAGAAAGAATAATGGACTCAAACGATTTAGAGAAAGAAAGAGGAATAACAATTCTATCTAAAAATACAGCTGTAATGTATAATGGTGTAAAAATAAATATAGTAGACACACCAGGACATGCTGATTTTGGTGGAGAAGTAGAAAGAGTACTAAAAGAAGTAGATGGAGTACTTTTATTAGTTGATGCTTTTGAAGGAGCAATGCCACAAACAAGAGAAGTATTAAAAAAATCATTAGCATTAGGATTAAAACCAATAGTAGTAATAAATAAAATAGATAGACCAGGTGCTACACCTGAAAAAGTAGTAGACCAAGTAATAGAGCTATTTATAGAATTAGATGCAACAGACGAACAATTAGACTTTCCTGTAGTATATGCATCAGCAAAACAAGGAATTGCAAAAATGAATCTAGAAGATGAAAGTGACAGCTTACATTGTTTATTTGAAACAATAATAAATACAATAGATCCACCTGCTTGTGATGAAGAAGGACCAGCACAAATGTTAGTATCTAATATAGATTATGATGACTATGTAGGAAGAATAGCAGTGGGAAGAGTAGAACGTGGTTCAATGAAACAAGGTATGCCTGTTAGTATATGTGGAAGAGAAGATAAAATAACACAAGGAAAAATTGCAAAAGTATACACACATATGGGGCTAGACAAAGTAGAGGTAGAAGAAGGAAAAGCAGGAGACATAATAGAAATTGCAGGAATACCAGATATAAATATAGGAGATACAATTTGTGATTTAAATAATCCAGAAAAAATACCATTTGTAGATATAGATGAGCCAACAGTATCTATGACATTTAGTGTGAATAATGGACCGTTTGCAGGAAGAGAAGGACAATTTATAACATCTCGTCATATTAGAGATAGATTATTTAAAGAACTAGAAAGAAACGTATCATTAAGAGTAAAAGAAACAGACTCAGCAGATAGCTTTGAAGTATCAGGAAGAGGGGAGCTACACTTATCAGTATTAATAGAAACAATGAGAAGAGAAGGATTTGAACTATTAGTATCACGTCCAAAAGTTATTTTTAAAGAAATAAATGGTGAAAAATGTGAGCCAATGGAAGACTTAGTAGTAAATGTACCAGATGAAAGCGTAGGAACAGTAATAGAAAAACTAGGAAGAAGAAAAGCAGAAATGACAAATATGGAACCTGCAGAAGATGGACATACAAAAATAGAATTCAAAATACCTTCAAGAGGATTAATTGGTTATAGAACAGAATTCTTAACAGATACAAAAGGTGAAGGAACAATGAACCATATATTTAGTGGTTATGAGCCTTATAAAGGAGAAATTCAAGCTAGAGTTAGAGGAACAATAGTAGCCTTTGAAGCAGGAAAATCAGTAACATATGGATTATATAATGCACAAGACAAAGGAGAATTATTCATAGGTCCTGGTGTAGATGTATATGAAGGAATGATAGTAGGATTAAACTCAAGAGGAGAAGACTTAAGTATAAATGTATGTAAAGAAAAACATTTAACAAATACAAGAGCATCAGGTTCAGATGAAGCATTACGTTTAGTTCCACCAATTCAAATGAGCTTAGAGCAAGCAATAGAATTTATCCAAGATGATGAATTAGTAGAAGTAACACCAAAATCAATAAGATTAAGAAAGAAAATATTAGACACTAAGGAAAGAGAAAGAGCAGCAAGAAGAAAATAATGGATAATTTTGGGGACAGCCCTTATTTGTTTCATTTTGGAAATAACTGTAAAAGTGGAACAAAAAAGACCTGTCCCCATTTGTTCCAAAGAAGGGAAAAAGATGAATAAAGAAGAATTAAAGAAAATAAAAGAAAAAGCATTAGAAGAACATATTCCAATAATAATGGATGATACTTTAGAAGTAATTGATAAATATCTAAAAGAAAATAAACCAAAAAGAATGTTAGAAATAGGTACAGCAGTTGGTTATTCTGCAATATGTTTTACAGAATTTTTAGCAGAAGATGGAATTATAGATACAATTGAAAGAGAACATGATAGAGTAATAGAAGCAAAAGAAAATATAAAGAGAGCAGAAGTAGAGGACAAAATAAACATCTTTGAAGGAGATGCGGTAGAAATTTTACCAACATTAGAAGGAAAGTATGATGCGGTTTTTATTGATGCAGCAAAAGGAAAATATCCATTTTTCTTAAAAGAGTCACTTAGAATGCTTGCAAATGAGGGAATAATATTTGCAGATAACATTTTATATAAAGGATATGTGTTAAGTGATTATAATAAACATAAACAACGTACAGCTGTAAGGAATTTAAGAGAATATATAAAAGAAACAACAGAAGATGAAAGATTAGACACAAAAATATTAGAAGTAGGAGATGGCTTAGCAATAACGAAGTTTTCTAAAGATTAAAAAAGAGCAATAAAAAACAGCCAACATTATGTTAGCTGTTTTCAAGAAAAATCAATCTAAATTTGATGTTGAGAGTAATGTTCGCTTAGATAACTAGTTAGATAAACATAGTCAAAGTCAAGATTGCGTATAGAATTTTTTAATTTCCTTAAATGAAATTTAAGTTTTCTAGTATCTGCAGATTCGGACAAGACTTGTTCATCTTCATATATATCATCAGCTAATGATTGCAATTTAAATATATCATCAAAAACAGACATGATTTTTCGATCGAGCTCATCTTTTGATGTCTCTGAGTTGAACTGAGAAACATTAGTTTCCATGAGTTCTCCTTTCAAATGAGGTGTCTATAATAAATTATACTATATTTTACATAATGATGCAAATAATAAATAACTTTTTTAAAATTTAAGGAGAAATGTATATGAAAAAACCAGAATTATTGGCTCCAGCAGGATCTTTTGAAAAAGCAAAAATAGCATTTTTGTATGGAGCAGATGCTATCTATTGTGGAACTTCATCATTATCATTACGAACAAGAGCAGATATGGAAGATGAAGATTTAGTAAAAACAATTAAATATGCACATAGTATAGGAAAGAAAGTGTATGTAACACTCAATATATTTGCTTGGGATGAAAAATATCCAGAAATAATTGAAATGGCAAAAGAATTAGAAGAATTAAAACCAGATGGAATAATAGCAGCAGATGGGGGTGTAATAGAGGTATTAAAACAATATGCACCTAGTGTAAAAATAAATGTAAGTACACAGGCAAATGTTGTAAGTCTTCATGCTGCAAACTTTTGGTATAAAAACGGTGCAAAAAGAATGATAATGGCAAGAGAAATGAATAAAGAACAACTAAAATATATAATGGAAAATAAGCCAGAAGGAATGGAAATAGAAATATTTATACATGGTGCAATATGTTTTGCATATTCAGGAAGATGTTTCTTAAGCGATTTCTTAGCATGTAGAAGCGCAAATTTAGGAGATTGTGCGCAAAGTTGTAGATGGTCATATAATTTATATGCAGAAGAAAAAAATAATCCAGGAGAATTAATGCCAATAGAAATAGACAAATATGGAACAAGTATCTTTTCTTCTAAAGATTTATGTTTAATAAAAGAAATACCAGAGATAATAAATATGGGAGTAGATAGCTTAAAAATAGAAGGAAGATTAAAAACAGAATATTATTTAGCAAGTGTAATAAACGCATATAGAAATGCAATTGATGATTATGAAAAAGACCCTGATAATTATGATTATAAAAAATATTTAAAAGAATTAGACAAAGTAAAAACAAGAGGATTAACAACATTTTATTTTAATGATAGAAACAATAAAGATATCCAAGAATATCAAGGAAGACAATATAATGAAGATTATGAATTTGGTGGAAAAGTTGTAGAATATGATAACAATATTTCTACAATAGAAATAAAAAATAAATTATCAGTAGGAGATATATTAGAAATAATAGTACCAAATAAAATAGAACCATATGAATTTAAAATAGATAAACTATATGATTATGATACAGAAGAAGAAATAGGTGAAATAAGTCCAGGTGTAAAAGGGCAAAAAGTAAAAATGCATCTTCCAATAGAATGTAAAAAAGATTGGATAATAAGAAGAAAAAAATAAAATTGTTTTAAAATGGAGAAAGTATAATATATAATATTTTCTCTAATTTTTTTAATTAAAATTAAAATAAATTTTGAAATTAAAGCTACCGCTTTCTAATATTCCTTGTTTTATCACGAGAATATTGAATTTTTATATATTTTTCAGGAAAATAACTTAAAGTAGATATGAATATTTTGTAAATCATTATAAGCAGTAGGAGACCATGTTATTTGATATTTTTTAATTGCCATCATATTTCGCCTCCATTTCAGCTATAATATCTTCCATAGGAATCCCTTTGCCTTCTTCAATTTCTCGAAAGTATTATAATATTTGTAAAAATGTTGGGATACCAATCTATCAATTCTTTCTTCTTCTGTTTCTTCAAAAGCTTTTTTAAAATTTTCATAAGCTTCATCACTAAGAACAACTAAATCATTAGATCCGTTTTTAATAATATATATTGCTTCTTTTGTTTCATGGCAAATTCTTGAAATATCATTATAATTGTTTCTTAAATCTGCACAGGGTCTAATTAATGCCATAAAAGCACTTCCTTTATCAATATGGGCAAATTATATCATAATTACGATATAATTATAAGAAAAAATAAAGTTGAAAAAAATATTTTCTCATTGCCTATTTTTTTCCAAACAAAGAAAAGAGTAAAAAACCAAGAACAATACATAGAAGAGAAACAATGGCTGTTAAATTAAAAGAAATATCAGGCATAAGTACTAAGATAGAGCCTAAAGAAAAGCCAATTATTGAATAAAAAGTTTTTTCAAAAAAATTATTAAGTAAAAAATCAGTAAACTTCATAAAAATGAAACATCCAATAATTAAACCTAGTCCCATAGGAATTAAAACTGGAAAGTATAATGTAGAAATTGAAGAAATATAAGTATTGTAAACACCCATAAGCATTAAAATAATAGTACTGCTAATTCCAGGAACTATTATTCCAACAGACATAATAAATCCTGCTAGAAATAAATAGAAAAAGCTAAAAGTAGAATTTATATTAGAATTAGGAATATATTTTTCTAGAACAACTAAAAAAACACCAAATAAAAAAGCAAAGAGAGTATAAAGTAAAAAAATAGGTTTAAATTCAGATTTTTTATTTGCTTCTCTTATTAGTGAAGGGATACTACCTAAAATTAATCCAATAAAAATAGATTTCAATTGGATAGGAAAATTAATTAAAAAGTAATTTA
Source organism: uncultured Clostridia bacterium (assembly GCA_944387485.1). Lineage (GTDB taxonomy): Bacteria > Bacillota > Clostridia > TANB77 > CAG-508 > CAG-269. Next base: position 18,487 of record CALXFC010000010.1, on the reverse strand, counting down.
AAAAATTACTAAAAATCAAAATGCCAATTGCAACTCCAATAACTATAGGAAGTAAAAATTTAATATTTGACTTTATATCTCTAAAAAAATGTATAATACTATCTAATAATTTTTCATAAATACCAAAAATAATACAAAGAACGCCACTACTAATACCAGGTAGAATAGCACCACTACCAATTAATATTCCTTTTGCACAATTTAATAAAAAAGTCATATAAAACACCTCTATAAAAGATATTATACAAAATCAAAAAAAATACTATAATAATAATTTTTTAAGGGCCATGCACTTTATTTTTTTTTGCCTCATATAATGACAATAGTTGAAGATTTGGAGGTGCATTTATGTTATCAGCACTTGGGATTACAGGGATTTTTAGTTTTTTAGAATTTCTGAAAACAGCAGTATTTGCTGTGCGGATATATTCAAGGAGGAAATTTATTTCCAGAACCACTATCTAGTGAAGAAGAAAAAAAATATTTAGAACTAATGGCAAAAGGAGATGATGAGGCAAGAAATGTTTTAATAGAGAGAAACTTAAGGTTAGTAGCACATGTTGCAAAAAAATATAGTACATCAAAAGTAGATCAAGATGATTTGATTTCAATAGGAACAATAGGATTGATAAAAGGTATAAACAGTTTTAAGCCTGAAAAAAATACTAGACTTTCTACATATGTTGCAAGATGTATAGATAATGAGATATTAATGTTTCTAAGAGCAAATAAAAAATTAGGAGCAGAGGTATATTTAAATGAACCAATAGGAAAGGATAAGGACGATAATGTTGTAACACTTCAAGAGGTATTAGAAAATAACGAAAGAAATATAGAAGATGAAGTAGATATAAAAATGAAAGTGAAATTATTATATGAGAAAATGAAATCTGTTCTAAAAAATAGAGAAAAAACAATTTTAGAGCTAAGATTTGGATTAGGAGGGAAAAAACCTAAAACACAAAACGAAATAGCAAAAATGATGGGAATATCTCGTTCATACGTATCAAGAATAGAAACAAAGGCAATAAATAAATTAGCAAAGGAAATAAAGGAATAATTTGCTAAAGATTAATAATAAATTAAGAAACATATTTATAAAAAAACTTCACTTGGAAAAACAAATATGGTATAATGTCAAAAAATAAAATGAGGTAGATTTATGCAAAGAATAAAATTAAGAGATAGAATACTTCCTAAATATACAAAAGGAGAAGAAATATTTAATATGACTTCACATATAGTAGGAGCAGCACTTGGAATAGTCGCAACAGTTTTATGTGTCGTATTTGCTGCAATACGAGGAAATGTATATGGCGTAGTAAGTGGTAGTATATATGGTGTTACTATGATAATATTATACACAATGTCTAGTATATATCATGGATTGAGCCCAAAAAGATATTCTAAAAGAGTATTTCAAGTGTTAGACCATTGTTCAATATTTTTACTAATTGCAGGATCATATACACCTTTTGCATTATGTACAATTCGTGAATATGATACAGCATCTGGATGGATAATATTTGGAGTTATTTGGGCAGTTGCAATACTTGGAATTGTATTAAACTCAATTGATATAAAAAAGTTTAAAGTATTCTCAATGATATGTTATTTGCTTATGGGATGGTGCATAGTATTCAAAATTGGGTTATTACCACAATTATTAGGAACAGCTGGTTTTGTTTTGCTACTATTAGGAGGAATTGCATATACAGTAGGAGCTGTATTATATGGAATAGGGAAAAAACATAAATATATGCATTCAATATTCCATTTGTTTATACTTTTAGGAAGCTTATTGCAATTTTTCTGTATATTACTTTTTGTAATGTAATATAAATAAAAAAAGGAAGAAAGAAAAATATAAAATATAAAAAGAAGTAGAAAAAAAGTCTTTTCTACTCCTCACGAACTTAATTCATTTTATCATAAAAAAATGGGAAAAGCAAGTTTTAAAAAAGGTTGATTAAAAGAGAATAAATTAAAAAAATCAAGGTAATAATATAAAATAAATAGTAGATAATATATTAAGGCAAAATTTGCATTTGATATTATTTATTACTTGTGTTAAAATAAAAATACATTAAGAAAGGTACTAATAAAGAATAGAATATAAACCCTGCGTAGTACGTGTAGACTTAATTTTTAGAACCAACACACATTAAGAGGGGCTGATCTCTCAAATATGGCGTGCATGCTTACAGTATATAGTAAGAAGCCCAGGAATATTTAGGTAGGCACCCACCTGTTTTTAGGAGCAGGTCCTTAAAAATTAAAAGCATTACGGCTAAGGCGGGGAGATTTATATAATAAGCAATAGAGATATAGCTTTATATAAATACAAAAAGAACCAGTTAGCAAGTAACTGGTTTTTCTTGTGCTTTCAATATCCTGTTTTTTGGGACGGAGCAAAAAAACAGTTTTTTAAAAATTATTTCCCAAGTTCTAATATAGCTTTTGCATAAATTTTACAAGCAAGAATTAAAGTATTAATTTCGATAAATTCATCAGTTTGGTGGCACATATCTTTATGGCCTGGAAAGTTTGGTCCAAATGAAATACAGTTCTTGAATGCACGTGCATATGTAGCACCACCGATTGCAATAGGCTCTGCATTTGAATTAGTTTCTTTGTTAAAAATTCTACATAGAGTTTGAACAAGTTTATTATCTTTTGGTACATATAAAAAGTCTTCAGTAGAAGTTGTTTCAAAATGCAAATTAGAATAATTGTTACATAAATTTTTAAAAGTATTTTCTATATCTGAAATAGGAGTATTAATAGGTATTCTTAAATTCATTCCAATTTTAATAACATCATTATCTATATAAAAATCACCAACATTTATAGTAAGATTTCCAGATTCATCTTCACAATAAATTCCAAGAGATTTTCCATTATATTCTGTATTTATATATTTTTTAAAGAAATCTAATAACTCTAAATTACACTTATATTTTTCAAAAGTTAATGATAAAATAAATAATAATCTAGAAATAGCATTAATACCTAAATCAGGGTGAGCTGCATGAGCCCCGACTCCATATGATGTAAGTTTCACTTCAGTATTACTTAATTTATAAATATCAATTTCAAAATCATGCTTTTTAATTAAATCTTTTAAAGTTTTTATTAAATTATTAATATTAAGTTCTTGCTCATCTATTTCTAAGATTAAGCTACAAAATTTAGGAACAACATTAAGTGCATTATTATTACAATCTATATCTCTAATTTTAATTTTATTATTTTTATAATTTTCTTTAATATAACAACTTAAAATAGATTTTTCAGCATAAATACAAGGAAAATCAGCATCAGGGCTAAAGCTAACAGTAGGAGCTTCTTCATGCGATTTATAATAATCAATACATTTCCAGTCGTTTTCTTCGTTAAGTCCAATAATTAAACGAACTCTTTTATTTAATTTGTAATTATCCATTACAGCTTTCATGGCATAAAGACTGGAAACCACAGGACCCTTATCATCAATTGCACCTCTACCAAAGATTTTTCCATCTGAAATAGTTCCAGAAAAAGGAGGAAAAGTCCAACCAGTACCTTCTGGTACTACATCTAAATGACCAATAATTCCAAGAAGTTCTGAACCTTCTCCGAATTCTATATATCCACAATATCCGTCTATATTTTTTGTTCTAAAACCTAATTTCTTACCTAGGTCTAATATATATTCTAAAGCAGAATTTACATTTTCACCAAAAGGTTTTTCTTTATCATTTGATTTAGAATAAACACTTGGAATTTTAATTAATTCTTGAGTAGTTTTTATAATATCTTCTTTTAAATTATCAATAGTTTCATCTAACATATAATCACCTTACCTTTAATATATAGCACATTATAACATATGATGGACAAAGATAAAATAGAATAAAAAATTTAGATATTTAAGTAGTAAAAAAATATTATATGTGATATAGTAAGATTGAGAGGTGAGTTGTTTGAAAATAGAAAATGTAGAAGAATTAAAAAAAACAAGTAAAATTATTAGGAAGGGAATAATTGAACAAGTATATAAAGCGGGGTCTGGACATCCTGGGGGATCATTATCCATTGCAGATATAATGACAGTATTATATTTTAATGAATTAAATATAGATGAGAAAAATCCTGCTTGGGAAGATAGGGATAGAGTAGTATTATCTAAAGGCCATTGTGCACCAGCATTATATAGTTGTTTAGCAAATAGAGGTTTTTTTAATGTTGAAGAATTAGAAGGTTTTAGAGGTATTGATAGCAATCTCCAAGGACATCCAGATATGAGAAAAATACCAGGAGTTGATATGTCAACAGGTTCACTAGGACAAGGATTGTCAGCTGCTGTAGGTATGGCAATAGCAGGAAAGATGGATGAAAAAGATTATAGAGTTTATTGTATATTAGGAGATGGAGAAATAGAAGAAGGTCAGGTTTGGGAAGCAGCAATGTCAGCTAATAAATATAAACTTGATAATTTATGTGTGATAGTAGATAATAATAATTTACAAATAGATGGAACAATAGAAGAAGTTATGAGCTCATATCCAATAGACGAAAAATTTAAAAGCTTTGGATTTCAAATAATAAATATAGACGGCCATAATATAGAAGAAATAATGAGCGCATTTGAAGTAGCAAAAAATGTAAAAGAAAAGCCTGTATGCATAATCGCAAAAACAATAAAAGGAAAAGGCGTATCATATATGGAAAATAAAGTAGAATGGCATGGAAAAGCACCAAATGAAGAACAATATGAAATTGCGATAAAGGAGTTAGAAATATAAATGAATAAAGAAAAGGCCTATGTATTTGATTATGGAATGTTATAGAGAAGCCAATGGATATAAAAAAATTATATGAAGGATTAAAAACAGAAGTGACATATGATAAGTCCCTAGAATATTGGGAAAATCCACCAGATTTGATTTATTGCTTTAAAGGAATTGTATCTTCAAAGGCAAAAATAGAGAAAGATATTAAAGAGTATAAATGTAATGTAGATGAAAAAGGTTATATTGATGCATGTAAAAATGGCTGAAGAGCTGAAATATATGCATACTTAGTAACAGGAGATAATATAAAGGAGTGTAGTGTATGGAAGAAATAAAGAAGGCAACTAGAGAAAGTTATGGAGAAGCTTTATTAGAATTGGGAAAAGAAAATGAAAAGGTTGTTGTTTTAGATGCAGATTTATCAACTGCTACTAAAACAAATATGTTTGCAAAAGAATTTCCTGATAGATTTTTTGATATGGGAATAGCAGAAGCAAATATGATGGGAGTTGCAGCAGGATTAGCTACTTGTGGAAAAATACCTTTTGCAAGTACATTTGCAGCATTTGCAGCAGGAAGAAGTTATGATCAAATAAGATGTAGCATAGCTTATCCAAAACTAAATGTAAAAATTTGTGCAACTCATTGTGGAATAACTGTTGGGGAAGATGGAGCAACACATCAAATGTTAGAAGATATTTCTTTAATGAGAACAATGCCTAACATGACAGTGATATCTGTTTGTGATGATGTAGAGACTAAATGGGCAGTAAAAGAAATATCTAAATTTGAAGGACCAGTGTATTTAAGATTAGCAAGAATGAAGACTTCAAAAATATATAGTGAAAACCAAAAATTTGAAATAGGAAAAGGAATACAAATAGGAGATGGAACAGATGCAACTGTATTTGCAACAGGAGTTACAGTTGAACAAGCTTTAATTGCAAAAGAGCAATTAAAAGAAAAAGGTATAAATATTAGAGTAGTTGATATTCATACAATAAAACCAATAGATAGAGATTTAATTGTAAAAAGTGCAAAAGAGACTAAAAAATTAATTTCTATAGAAGATCATAGTATAATAGGAGGATTAGGCTCAGCAATATCTGAAGTTTTAACAGATGAATATCCTACTAAGTTAATTAGATTAGGAATAAAAGATACATTTGGAAAATCAGGAAAAGCAGAAAAATTAATGGAATATTTCGAAATTAAAGCTAAAAATATTATTGAAATAATTTAATTAAGATATGTCCCAAATTTCCCAAAAATGGTAAAATGGGGACGTTTCTCAATTGACCAAAAATAGTCAATTGGGAAACGTCCCCATTTTATTGTGAATTTTTTGTGAATTTTTAAAAATGGAGAAGAAACAAGAAAAACAGAAAATAGACGAAAAAAACCAACATTTTCTATCAGAATTTTTATAAAAAACTATTGCAAAAAATTAACTTTATTGTTATTATAAGAGAGTAAAAGTAAAACAGAAAATTATGCCGAAAAATAAATAAACAAATAACGAAAAGTAAGGAGAATCTAAAATGATAGAATTTAGAAATGTTACAAAAACGTATGATACTGGTACTAAAGCGGTAAAAAATGCTAACTTTGTAATAGATAAAGGTGAATTTGCATTTTTGGTAGGTTCTTCAGGAAGTGGAAAATCAACCCTAATAAAATTAATATTAAAAGAAGAAGAACCAACATCTGGAAATATAATTATAAATGGAAAAGATACAACATTCTTGAAGCCAAATAGAATACCATATTTAAGAAGAAGTATGGGAGTTGTATTTCAAGATTTTAGACTATTACCTGATAAAACAGTATATGATAATGTAGCATATGCAATGTATATAGTAAGAGCTACTCCAAGACATATTAGAAGACAAGTACCAATGGTATTATCACTTGTGGGATTAAGTGGAAAAGCTAAAATGTATCCAAATGAATTATCAGGAGGAGAGCAACAAAGAGTAGCATTAGCAAGAGCATTAGTAAATAATCCTTCAATGCTTATAGCGGATGAGCCAACAGGAAACTTAGATCCAGACACAGCGTGGGATATAATGAATTTATTAAATGATATTAATATGAGAGGAACAACAGTTGTTGTTGCAACTCATGCTAAAGATATAGTAAATCAAATGAAAAAAAGAGTAATACACATTCGCAAGGGCGAAATAGTTAGAGATGATAAAAAAGGCGGTTATGATTATGAAATATAGCGTATTAGGATATTTTATAGGTGAAGGATTTAGTAATGTATTTAAAAACAAAAAGTCAACAGGTGCTTCTCTTATGATTATGTGTGCTACTATGATTATATTTGGAATATTTCTAATTTTAGGAGAAAATATTAATCACTTTGTTGATGAAGTAGAATCAGAACAAGGAATACAAGTATTTGTAAAAAATGAAGCAACACAAGAACAAATAGATAAACTTGGAGAAGATATAAGGGCAATAGATGGTGTAAGCACTGTGGATTTTGTATCAAAAGATGAAGCTTTAGAGCAGATGAAAGAAAGATTTGGCGAAAGACAGGATTTGTTAGAAGGATACGAAGGGGAAAATAACATATTCACAGCATCATATGTTGTAACTTTAACAGATTTAACTAAGAGCCAAACAGTGCAAGATCAAATAAATACATACACAGATGTAGTAAAAAAGATTACTAGCAAAGATGAAGTTGTAACAACTTTAATTAATTTAGCAAATGGGATTAAAATTGTAACAGGAGTAATTTTAGCATTGTTAATTATAATTTCAATATTCATTATAGCAAATACGATAAAACTTACAGTACATGCAAGAAGAAAGGAAATTTCTATAATGAAGTATGTAGGAGCAACAAATAGCTTTATAAGATGGCCATTTATTGTAGAAGGTATGATTATTGGAGTTTTAGCTAGTATTATATCAATTCTAATAGTAGGTGGAGCATATACATTTATTGCAGATAAATTAGTAAGCTCAGAATTTATGCAATTGATTAATATGAGTCTAATTAGCTTTAGCGATATGTTTAATTCAATAATATTTGTATACATGTTACTTGGAATTGGTATAGGTGTTCTAGGAAGTGTAATCTCAATGAGAAAATATTTAAAAGTATAGAGGAGAAAAAATGCGAAAGTTTTTAATTGTGATTTTAGCTTTTGTAATATCTTTATTTAGTATTTTTCCTTATGTACATGCAGAAAATGAACAAGCAAATAATTCTACAGGCAATACAGCAGTAGAAAATTTACAAAGCGAAAGAAATGAACTACAAAACCAAATAAATGAGGCAAGCGGACAATTGGAAGGGGTTCAAAATGATTTATCAGAAAATTTGCAACAAATACAAAAATTAGATGAAAAAATTTCTGAATCTCAACAAGAATTAGATGAATTAAATACACAAATAACAGATTTACAAGGCTCAATAGATGAAGTAGAAGCAAATTTAGAAACAGCACAAGTTTCATATGATTCACAAAAAACAGTATTAGATAATTATTTAGTTGAAGTACAAGAGTCAAGTGATGTAGAATATTTAGATGTTTTGCTTAGCTCTAAGAATATTTCAGAATTTTTGTCTAGTTATTTTCTAATTTCGGAACTTGCAAGTTATGAAATGGATTTGTTAGATGATATGCAAGCAAAAAAAGAAGAAATAGAATTATCAAAAACAAAATTAGAACAAGATAAAGAAGAATTAGCAACAAAAAAAGCAAATCAATCAAAGACAGCGACTATATTGGAAAACACAAAAACTGTAAGAGAAAATTTTATATCTAAATTATCAGACAAAGAAAAGGAAATTCAGGCACAAATAGATGAATATAATTCAAGGTTTGATGAAATAAATAAAGAAATTTTATCTTTAGCACAAGGAAGTATAGCAGCAGAATATATTGGAGGAGAACTTGCATGGCCAGTACCAGGCTATACAAGAATAACATCTAAATATGGGATGAGAACTCATCCAATTACAGGGGTTTATAAATTACATACAGGAGTAGACATTGGAGCGCCTATGGGAGCAAATTTCATTGCAGCAAATGACGGAATTGTAACAAAGGCAAGTTATAATAGTGCATATGGAAATATGGTAATAATAGACCATGGTGGAGGAGTTTCTACATTATATGCACATGGTTCAGAAATTTTAGTTCAAGTCGGACAAACTGTAAAAAGAGGAGACCCAGTATTAAAAGTAGGTTCAACAGGATATTCAACAGGTGCACATGCACATTTTGAAGTAAGATTAAATGGTGTTGTAACAGACCCAATGCCATATATAACAAATGGATTAGTTCCAAAAACACAAACAAATGAAGAAAGTGAAAGTAATTAGTAAAAAGAAAGTAGGAGGAACTTATGAAAAGAATTGGACTAAAAATATTAGGGGTAGTTTTAGTAACAATTATCATATTACAATTTAATGTAGTAATGGCAGTTTCTCAGGAAGATTTGGACAATGTAAATAGTGAAATTGAAGATAAAAAAGAAGAACTAGAAACAGTACAAAATGAAAAATCTGAGGCTATGTCAGAAGTAGAAAACTTAACAACTAAAATTTCTGACTATCAATCTCAAATAGATGATTTAGATAGTCAAATAAATGAATTAAATGCACAAATTGAAGAAGCTCAAAAAAAAGTAACAGAAGCACAGGCTAAATATGATGAAAATAAAAAACTAGCAGAAGAAAGATTAGTTGTAATGCAAGAATCAGGTGAAACAACATATTTGGATATGATTTTAACATCTAATAGCATAACAGATATGATATCTAGTTATTATTTAGCATCAGAATTAGCAGAAGCAGATACAGAGCTTTTAGATGGATTAGAAGAAGAAAGACAAGAACTTGAAAGTGCTAAAACAGAATTAGAAAATAGTAAATCAGAATTGGATAATGCTAAAAAGACTAAAGAAAGTGCTAGCTCACAATTACAAGTTTTGAAAAAAGAAAAAGATGCACAAGTAGCAAATCTTTCTCAAGAGGAAAAAGATATACAAGCTGAAATTGATGAGTTAGTATCACATGAATCAAGTATCAGAAGCGAAATCGAAAGAATGAAAGCAGAATATGATAAAAATAATTCTGGAGGAAGCAATAGTAATACAGATACAAGCTCTTTTGGATTTGGTTGGCCAGTATCAAATAATAGAATCGGAACAGGATATGGAGTTTCTGGACCATATTGGAGTTCTGGATATCATACAGGAGTAGACTTCCCAGTAGGAACTGGAACACCAGTATATGCAGTTGGAGATGGACAAGTATTTGATACAGGATATAATAGTGCTTATGGAAATTTTGTAGAAATATATCATGGAAACAATGTATATAGTTTTTATGCACATGCATCAAGTGTTAGTGTAAGTAAGGGACAGAAAGTAACTAAAGGACAACAAATAATGTTATCAGGAGCTACAGGAAATGTAACAGGAGCACATTTACATTTTGAAATTAGAACACCAGGATATGGATATTCAAGCTGTGTAAATCCAATGCCATATTTACCTTAAGTTATTAATTATTATAAAATATATAATTACATTAGTTAAATTATAGGAGGAACTTATGAAAAAAGTAATTTTTAAAATATTTGGAGTAATAATTGTATCAGTAATGCTTTTACAAACAATAGTAATGGCAGCTTCGACTAGTGAACTAAGAGATGAAAAAAGTGATAATCAAGAAAAAATTAATGATGCAAAAGATGAATTAAGTGATGTACAAGAACAAAAATCAAGTACACAAGAAGAAATAAATAATTTGGATAGTCAAATTTCTGACTATCAATCACAAATTGATGACTTAGATTCTAAGATTAGTGATTTAAATGTTCAAATAGAAGAAGCTCAAAAGAAATTAGAAGAAGCACAAACAGAATATGATGAAAACAAAAAATTAGCAGAAGAAAGATTGGTAATTATGCAAGAGTCAGGAGATACATCTTATTTAGATTTTATATTATCTTCTGATAGTGTAACAGATTTAATTTCAAGTTATTATTTAGCATCAGAATTAGCAGAAGCAGATACAGAGCTTTTAGATGGATTAGAAGAAGAAAGACAAGCAGTAGAAACTGCTAAACAAGAATTAGAAAGTAGTAAAGCTGAATTAAATAATTCAAAAACTACTAAACAAAGTGCAAGTGCACAATTAGAAGTATTAAAACAAGAAAAAAATACAGAAGTTGCAAAATTATCTGAAGATGAAAAAGCAATTCAAGCACAAATAGATGAATTAACAGAAGCAAATAAAACAATAGATAAAGAAATTAGAGAAGCTGAAGCAAGAATAGCAGCAGCAAACAAAAATAATGGAGGAAGTAGCGGTGGTGCAGCAGCAGGAGCACCATCAGGAAGTGCAAATCTAAATAATGTTAGCTCTTCTGGATTTATCTACCCAGTGCCAGCAGCATATGCAAATATAACAACAGGATTATATTATTCTAGTGGTGCATATCATGGAGCAGTAGATTTTGGCTCTGGTGGAATTAATGGACAACCTGTATTTGCAGTAGCAGATGGAACAGTTATCATTGCTAAAGCATTAACTACTAGTTACGGAAATTATATAATAATTAAACATGATAATGGATTATATACATTATATGCACATGGACAGGCGGGTTCTATAACTGTAAAATCAGGAGATAGAGTTGCACAAGGACAACAAATAATGAGAGTTGGTTCAACTGGAAATTCAACTGGTCCACATTTACATTTTGAGGTAAGAACTAGTCCAGGAAATTATAATAATAGAGTAAATCCAAAGGATTATTTACCATAAAATACTTTGTAATTTAAATAATTAATTATACATATAATTAAATAGCTATATAAAATTATAAGGGGCGGAACACATCCGCCCAGCTTTAATACGTTAAGCATTAGTTGAAAAATGGAGGCAAAAAATGGAAGAAGGAAAAAGATTTAAGACTTATAAAGTGATAATGCTAGTTGTTTTGGTAGCATTTGTAACATTTTTATTAACATCAATTGGAATGTATCAATATTTTACAAATGATGGATTTGGAAAAAGTTTAGTTGCAAAATCAGAGGAAAATGAAGAATTAGTAGAGACTTTAGACCAATATAGAAAAATAATAGATAAATATTATTTAGGAGATATAGATGAAGAAAAATTAAAAGAAGGTGCCATATCAGGCTATGTAGAAGGATTAGGTGACGAATATACAGAATATATCTCTAAAGAAGATATGGCAGACTATATGGCAGATACAACAGGAAACTTCGTAGGTGTTGGAATATATATGGTACAAGACACAGAAGCAAATAGAATAATGATATTATCACCAATAAAAGGAGGCCCAGCAGAAAGAGCAGGATTACAACCAGGTGATTATATAACTGCAGTAGATGGAGTACAGTATACAGGAGAGCAAATGACAGAAGCATCAAATAAAATTAAAGGTGAGGAAGGAACAACTGTTAAACTAGAAATCTTAAGAGGAGACGAAACTTTAAACTTTGAATTAACAAGGGAAAATATTAAAGTAAATCCTGTTGAGGGTGAAGTATTAGAAGGAAATATTGGTTATATAGCATTTTCATCATTTGATGAAGGAACAGCAGAAGAATTTAAAGCTAAGTTTGAAGAATTACAAAGCCAAGGAATAACTTCACTAATAATAGACTTGAGAAATAATGGCGGGGGAATTGTAGACGAAGCTTTAAGTATTGCAAATTATATATTAGATAAAGATTCAGTTATTTTATATGAAGTAGATAAAAATAATAATGAAGAAGTAGAAAAAACAACAGATGACCCAATAATAAACATGCCAATCGTAATACTTACAAATGGAAATACAGCAAGCTCATCAGAAATACTAGCCCGGAGCATTAAAAGACCATGGAAAAGCAACAATAGTAGGAACAAAAACATATGGAAAAGGAGTAATTCAACAATTACTAACATTACCTGATGGAAGTGGTTTAAAAATAACTTCTGAAAAATATTTAACACCAAATAGAACAGAAATAAATAAAGTAGGTATAGAACCTGATGAGAACGTAGAATTACCAGACACAGTAACAAATGTTTTAAATGTTGAAAGAAGTCAAGACGCACAATTACAAAAAGCAATTGAAGTGCTAACTAAAAATTAAAGTGAGGGATAATTATGAATTTACCAAATAAACTAACTATATTTAGAATAATATTAGTACCAATAATGGTTATAATTCCTTTTTTAGGAATAGAAGGAAAACTATTAGGAATACCTATAGAATGGATTATAATAGATGTTATATTTATTATAGCTTCTATTACAGATAAATTAGATGGTTATCTAGCAAGAAAAAATCATCAAGTAACAGCATTTGGTAAATTTTTAGATCCTTTAGCTGATAAAATATTAGTATTAGCAGCTATGATGATGTTAGTTGAAATGCAAAAATTACCTGCATGGATACCTATTATAGTACTTGCAAGAGAATTTGTAGTATCAGGATATAGATTAATAGCAGTAGAACAAGGTGGAGAAGTAATTGCAGCATCAAAATGGGGAAAATTAAAAACATTAACACAAATGATAGCAATAATACTTGCCTTTGTAGATTTAAATGCATTTGGAGATTGCTTTACAGGAGTATTACAAGGTGGAGATTTAGTATTAAACTTAATTGTAACAATTATGATGATAATACAAGTAATTGCAACAATATTTTCTGGAATAGATTATTTAAAAGGTGCTAAAAAATATATGAAAGCTAAATAAGGCAAATAAAAATTAGAATACTTTTTAAATAAAATGAATATAATGTTAAATAAAAAATGGAGTTTGCTTGACAAATTTCATTTTTTGCCGTAATATATATAGGATTTAAAAAATGTAAATTTACCTAAAGAGAGGAGAAATGAACAATGGAAGAAAAAAAAGAAGTAATATTAACACAAGAAGGATATGATAAATTAGAAGAGGAGTTAAATTATTTAAAAACAGAAAAAAGAGCTGAAATAGCTGATAGAATAAAGGTAGCATTAGGATTTGGAGATTTATCTGAAAATTCAGAATATGATGAGGCTAAAACTGCACAAGCAGAAAATGAAACAAGAATTGTAGAACTTGAAGATAAATTAAGACATGCAAAAATAATAGATCAAAATGATATTAATACAGATACAGTACAAGTTGGTAATATTGTAAAAGTATTAGATATGGAATTTGATGAAAAAATCGAATATCAAATAGTAGGTTCTACAGAAGTAAATTTAGCTGAAAATAAAATTTCTAATGAATCACCACTAGGTGCTGCTTTACTTGGAGCTAAAAGAAATAATGTAGTAGAAGTAAATGCACCAGGTGGAGTTATGAAATATAAAATATTATCAATAAAGAAGTAAGGTTTTCAAATGTTTTTAACTGTTTTACTGTTTTTAACTGTTTTTGGGGACGGAGCAAAAAAACAGGAAAAAATATCCTTAAATAAAATAAGGATATTTTTTGTGCTTTTATTTATTTTATGATTCCTGTTTTTTTGCTCCGTCCCCAAAAACAGCAGCTTCTAAAGCAAGTTTAATCATATTATTTAAACCAGTTTGTCTTTCTTCAGGAGTTGCAATTTCTTTAATGAATTTTGAATCTACAACACTCATTAAGCAAGCAGCTTTTTTATTTAACATTTTAGCAGTATAAAATAATGCAAAAGCTTCCATTTCAGCACCTAATGGATTGAAATCAGAAGGAACTCTTTCTAAAAATTTATTTACATCTGTCATGTAAACATCAAAACAATCAGTACAAACGGTATTTCCTTTAAATAAATTTATATTTGTTTCTTTTGCTGTTTTTTCTATAATAGAATTTAATTCTTTATCTGCCTGGGCAATATGACAATTATCATTATTTAAAGTTAGAGCAAAAGAACTTTCACTAAAAACCTTTTCAGCTAATATTATATCAAATAATTTTAATTCTGGTTTGTATCCTCCACAAGAACCTATTCTTATAATGTTTTCTACTTCATAAAATTTATATAATTCGTAAGCATAAATTCCCATGCTTGGCATTCCCATACCAGATGCCATAACAGTAATTTCATTACCTTTATATGTACCTGTATATGCATACATTCCTCTTACTTGATTTACTAATTTTACATTTTCTAAAAAATTTTCAGCAATATATTTAGCACGAAGTGGGTCTCCTGGCATTATAACAGTTTTTGCAATATCCCCTAAATTTGCTTCATTATGTGGTGTTGACATACTGATTCCTCCTTTAAATTTATTTTATATAAATAGTATACCACAAATGGAACAAAAAGGGACAGGTCTTTTTTGTTCCATTTTGTAAAAAATATATATAATTATATTAAGTACTAGTGCTTTGCTTAGATAGCTTATTTTTATATTATACACATTTATTGTTCTTATTCTATCATCATTTTTAAAAGTTATTACAAAAATATTAAAAATATATTACATTTATATGAATATTATTGACTTAGAGCTTTTATAATAATAAAATATAAAAAGAAAAAAAGACAAAAGAAAAGGAGACAAACTAGATGAAAGCTAGAACCCTTGAAACTGTAAGAGAGAGAGAGAGAGAGAGAGAGAGAGTTACACTTTAGTAAAATAAGTTATAGCTTAATTTTTGATAGATTTATAAAAGATAGTGATGAAACCTAAAACTTAGGCTTTATTGCTGTCTTTTTTGCGTCTTAAAATGTTTTTAATGTTAAAAAATAAAATAAAAAATGAAGGAGGAATAAAATTGAAAGAGAAAAGAAGAAAACTAAAAATTAAAAGAAAGGAAAACAAAGGTATTACTTTAATAGCACTTGTTATCACTATCATAGTCTTGTTAATCCTTGCTGGAGTAAGCATTGCAATGCTTACAGGAGAGAATGGAATACTAAACCAAGCACAAAATGCAAGCACAGAGACAGAAAAAGCAAGTGTAATAGAACAAGCAAAGACAGATATAATAGATAGGCAGATAGAAAATCAAAATGGAAGTATTACAAAAGCAGATTTAAAAGAAATATTAGGAAAATATTTTGACTTAGATTCAAATACTGAAATACCAGATGATTTAACAGGATTTGAACTAAAAACAAAAGAAGAATATGGAGGACAGACAATAGAAATATCTGATATATATAACGGAACATTTGCTGAAGAGAAAGAATATATAAATACAGAAACATCTTATGTAGGCTATTATGCAGATATAGACGATGATGGGACCGTAGATGGAATAATATATGCAGATTTAGCTGTAGGTGGAAGTGGTAATTGGAATGATGATGATTATTGGAGTCATTATTCATATGAAGCAAAAAAAACAGGTTTGAAAGAATACTATGTAAAAGAAGAAAGTTATTCATCACCTGATTTTAACAACATAGAAGGAAAAGTAATAGCTCCAATAAAAGGAACAACAGGAGAAGATAGATTTTATGTAATGGCATTAAAAGATTTTAATCCAGGAACATATTACTGTTGGTATGATGCGGCTTATGGAAACTTAAAAAAACCTGTAGAAGCTTCATATAATGATTTTGGAGCTGGAAAAGAGAATACAAAAACAATGATAGGAATATGGAACGACTCAGAATGGGGAGCACAAAATGATAACGAAACACATGACGATATGTGGGGAGCAGTACAAACAGCAGTAGGAGATATAGATGATCCAACATGGTTTGTACCATCAAAAGCAGAATGGGCAGCATTTGGAGATGTGGCAACAAAGACATTGGGTTTAACAACAAGTAATCATAGTAAATATGGGTTAAAAAACTTCTATTGGGCCTCTTCGCAGGGCACTGCAGACTACGCATATTACGCTCTTTTCTCCTATGGCAATATTTACTACATTGATGTAAATAGCGGCAGCTCTGTGCGTCTGAGTGCGACTTTCTAATTTTGTAAAAAATTAGAAACAACTTCAAGTGTTATGTAAATAACACTTGGTAATTCAAACCGAGTAAAACTTCGTAAGAAGTTCTCGGTTTGAATGAAGTAAAAAATAATAGAAAAGAAAGAATGAGAATGAAAGAAATAAAATCAAAGAAAAATCATTGGACACAAGAAAAAGTAAATACAGCAACAAAGAAAATAAATAATGATATATATCAAAGAAATAGACAAGCACCAATACATATAAAATTAGATGATTTATCTATTTTAATAAATGATAAAATTACTAGAAGAGGAATAGCAAAAGGGTTAGTATCAATTCAGGAAGATTTAAACCAAAGCATTTTAGAAGTAGAAAAAAGAACGATAGAAACACTAATAACAGAAAGTAAAGAAAAACAATATGAGTGTTTGCTAGATGCAAACTGTTAGTAGACACTTCAAGTGACTAATTATTTTTTAAAAATTTATATAAAATTGTTGTAAAAAGTATTAATAAGTGCTAAAATAATAATAGATTGAAAAAAAACCAAATTTTTTGGCGGATTTTTAATCTTTTTTTATTTTATTTAATTTTTTCGTTTAGTTCTAAATTTGGTTTTGTTTTTATTTTTAGAAAGGGGAAAATGATGAATACAAAGTACATATTTGTAACAGGAGGAGTAGTATCAGGATTAGGAAAGGGAATAACAGCAGCATCACTAGGAAGATTGTTAAAAAATAGAGGATATAAGGTAACAATACAAAAATTTGATCCTTATATAAATGTAGACCCAGGAACAATGAATCCATATGAGCATGGGGAAGTATTTGTAACAGATGATGGAGCAGAAACAGATTTAGACTTAGGACATTATGAAAGATTTATAGATGAGAATCTTACACATAATTCAAGTGTAACAATGGGAAAAGTATATTCTTCAGTAATAGAAAAAGAAAGAAAAGGAGAATATTTAGGAAAGACAGTACAAGTAATACCTCATATAACAAATGAAATAAAAAGAAGAATATATGGATTTGAAAATACTGATACAGACATAGTAATAACAGAAATAGGTGGAACTGTAGGAGATATAGAAGGACTTTCAATAATTGAAGCAATAAGACAAGTAGGGTTAGAGAAAAATCCAGAAGATGTATTATATATACATGTAACATTACTTCCATATATACATGGTTCAAATGAAATAAAATCTAAGCCAACACAACATTCTGTAAAAGAATTACAAAGTTTAGGAATAAAACCAAATATATTAGTATGTAGAACAGAATTAGATATACCAGATAGTATAAGAGAAAAATTATCTTTATTTTGTAATGTTAGAAAATCAAGTGTAATACAAAATAAAACAGCAGACTGCTTATATGCAGTACCATTAATGCTAGAAGAAGAAGGATTAGGAAGAGAAGTATGTAATCATTTAAAATTAGATAGATATATACCAGATAATTCAAAATGGCAAGAAATGATAGATAATATAAGAAGTATTGATAAAAATAATAAAGTAAAAGTAGCCATTGTAGGAAAGTATATCAAGCTAGAAGATTCATATATATCAGTAATAGAAAGTTTATATCATGCAGGATTCGAAAATCATGTAAAAGTAGAAGTGGATTTGGTTGATGCAGAAAAAGTAAATAAAGAAACAGCAAAAGATATTTTATCTAAATATGATGGAATAATAGTACCAGGAGGATTCGGAACAAGAGGAATAGAAGGAAAGATAGAAACAATTAAATATGCAAGAGAAAATAAAGTTCCATTTTTAGGAATATGTCTTGGTATGCAAATGGCAGTTGTAGA
>CALXFC010000009.1 GCA_944387485.1 uncultured Clostridia bacterium | reverse complement strand
TAACAGGAATATGGGTAGGAAAATATGAAAGTAGCTTAGTAAATAAAGCAGACAGTAGTAATATAACAACAAGTAGTAGTACAATAGGAAATATATTATTATCAGAAAATACAGATAAAGCAATAGCAGTACAACCAGGAATGAGCTCATGGAGATATTGCACAATAGGAAATATATATACAAATGCAAAAGCATATTCTACAAGCTTAAATTCACACATGTTAAAAAACAGTGAATGGGGAGCAGTAGCATATCTAACAGAAAGTAAATACGGAAGAAATGGAACAGAAGTAACAATAAATAATAGTAGTGATTATATAACAGGTTCAGCAGAAACTTCTAGTGGAACAACAAATGATTATAAAAGTGCAGAAGGAGTATTAGCAAGCAGTACAGGAAATGTAACAGGAATATATGACTTATCAGGAGGAGCTTATGAATATGTTCCAGGATATTATACTGGAGGAGGTAGTTATTTAACCAATAATGGTAGCTCTTTTGCAGACGGTTCAAGCGATGAATATTCAACTGCATATACAGGAACATCAGCAAGTACAGCATATAAACCAGGAGATGCCACATATGAAACAATTGGATGGCATGATGATAGCACTTATTTTGTGAACTCTAGCGCTCCGTTTTTCAGTCGTGGTGGCCGCTATAACAATAGTAGTACCAGTGCAGGAGTATTTCATTTCAGCAACAACTATGGTACTAGCTACAACAATCACTCCTTCCGCATGTGTCTTGCAGTAAAGTAATGTGAAATCTGTTATCTGGACTATCTTTAAGTTAGTTCAGATTAAGGTATAGTAAATAAAGTAGAAAATAAGTCCTTTTCGTTTGAGCTTTGCTTAAGCGAAAAGTAAATATAAATAGGGATAAACCTGTTTTTATGATAACGTGAGCTTGTGAACTCTAACAATCCGTTTTTCAAACGTGGTGGCAACTATAACAATAGTAGTGCCACTGCAGGAGTATTCAACTTTAATAGGAACAATGGTAATAGCAACAACAACAACTCCTTCCGCATGTGTCTTGCAATATGGTGTAAAAGTGAGATATATTTGTTCAAGGACAAATATAGAGAACATATAGAATATTTATAAGGATGCTGTTTTTTTGCTCCGTCCCAAAAAACAGGAAAAGGAGAAAAGCAATAAGAAAAGATAAGAAAAGCAAGAACAATTTCTTGCTTTTTATTGTGGTTTATAGTAAAATAAAAACATCAAAACTAAGGAGAAAAACAATGAAAGATATATGGAAAGAAAATATGGTAGAAGGGGTAAAAAAAGTAAATAAGAAAAAAATTGCTATAACAGTAGTTGCTTCAATTATAGTTGTTGCAGTAATAGTAATTGTCGGATTATATTTGTCTAATAGACAAGTGCGTGAATGGATAGATAAAAATATATTTAGAAAAGAAATAGAACAAGATACTGTTGCAACAATAGATTTAAATGAAGAACAGAGTGGAAATATATATGCTTTTAACAAATATATAGGAATATTAAAACAAACCAAATTTACTATATATGGGAATACAGGAAATGAGGAAGCAAGTTTAGATATACAAATATCTAATCCAATATTTAGTTCAGCAAATAGATTTTTAACAATAGCAGAGAGTAATGGACAAAAGTTTTATTTGCTAGAAGACAAAAATATTTTATGGGAAGCAGAAGTTGATGGGAATATTTCTCAAATATATGTAAATAAAAATGGGTATGTAGCAGTTCTGATTACTGGAACAAGTAATAAAACTGTAATAAAAATGTATGATCCAAAAGGGAAAGAAATGTTTACAACATTTTTGGCATTTACTAGAGCTGTTGATGTAAGTGTATCAAATGATAATAAATATTTAGCAATAGCAGAGGTTGATACATCAGGAACAATGATACAGTCTTCAATAAGAATAATGTCAATAGAAAAGGCAGAAAAAGGACAAACAGAAGATTCTTTAGGCAAAACATATACAAGTGAAACAGGAAAATTAATAACTAATGTGAAATATCAAGACAAGGATAAATTAGTTTGCATGTATACAGATTCTATAACAGAAATAGAGAATGAGCAAGAAAATGTGTTAGTAGATAGTAGTGATAAAAAGATAACATTTCAGTCAGTAGATTTGGAAAATAATATGTGCTATGTAGAAGAAAAATCATCAGGATTATTTACAGCAGATTCAGTAGTAAATATAATGAATACAAATAGTAAAGAAACAAAGCAATACACAGTAAACTATGTTGCAAAAGAAATTTATACAAATGGTAGTATAATTGCATTAAATTTAGGAACTGAAATAGAATTTATAAATACCGGTGGCTGGCTTGTTAAAAGATATGTTGCTAATCAAGAGATAACAAGTATAGTTGTTTCAGATTCTATTGCAGGAATTATTTATAGAGATAAAATAGAAATTATTAATTTGTAGGAGAGTTGGTATGGGAATTATAATTGATGGTGTAATTGTTTTAATTATATTATTATCAGTATTTTTAGGATATAAGAAAGGGCTAGTATCTTTAGGTATACATTTAGTTGCTTTTATTATAGCTTTAGTTGTGGCTTTTGTATTATATAGACCAATAGGTAGTTTAATAATAAACACAACTGAAATAGATGAAAGTCTACAAGGAGTAATAGAAACAAAGCTAGAAGAAATTGTAGATGTAGAAGATGAAAATATAACTGTAAACAGTTTAATAGGAAATATTGAAAGCTCTACAATTACAGAAACATCAAGAGGATTAGCTATGAATATAATATATGGAGCAACAATTATTATATTATTTATAATCTTAAGAATTGCTCTAGTGTTTATAAGTGCAATAGCAAATTGGGTTGCAGAGTTACCAATTTTAAAGCAAGTAAATAAAGCAGGTGGAATTATTTACGGATTATTAAGAGGAGTATTATTAACATATGTTATATTATTAATTGTAAGTTTGGTAATAACA
This sequence comes from uncultured Clostridia bacterium, assembly GCA_944387485.1. Classification (GTDB taxonomy): domain Bacteria; phylum Bacillota; class Clostridia; order TANB77; family CAG-508; genus CAG-269. The sequence continues at coordinate 26,361 of CALXFC010000009.1, read as the reverse complement.
TTTAATCCAACTGGAAAATTAAATGAAACAATGAACGAAACTTATTTAGCAAAAACAATGATGGAATACAATATTCTTAATGCATTTTTCTAAAAAAATGTCTATATTTGTTGCAATATGCAATAAATTTTGCTATACTTTTATCATGAGATTTTTTAGGAGTTGAGTATTTTGAAAGAAAAAAATAAGAACAAAAGAGAAAATAATAAGGGAAATACAAAGAAAACAAATAGAACAAAAGTAAAAACAAATCCAAATACTAAAAAGAAGAAAAAGAAATGGAAAAAAGTTTTATTAATAATTTTGTTAATATTACTAATTGCTGGTGGAGTTTTTGCATATAAGGTATATAAAAATGGAGGAGGACTTACAGGAATTCTTGCAACAGCAGTAGGACATGATGAAAATACAAAAAAAGAATTAGGTGAATTTAGGTGTTTGGTGTTAGGAATAAGTACAGATGAAGAAGGTGCACTTCTTACAGATACAATAATGGTAGCATCATATAATCCTAATACGCAAAAAGCAACACTATTATCTATACCAAGAGATACATATACAGGTAAAAATCCATCAAAAGCAACAGCTTATGAAAAAATTAATTCATTATATAGTAGAAAAGAAGACCCACAAGATGTATTAGATGCAGTAAATGATATAACAGGATTAAACCTAGAATATTATGCAATAGTAAAGACAGAAGGTTTTATAAAATTAGTGGATGCGATTGGAGGAGTAACATTTAATGTTCCAATAGACATGGACTATGATGATCCATCACAAGACTTGCATATTCATTTAAATGCAGGGGAACAAGTACTTGATGGAGATAAGGCAGAGCAATTAGTTCGTTTTAGACATAATAATGATGGCACATCTTATTCAGAGGAATATGGAGATAATGATTTAGGAAGAATGAGAACACAAAGAGAATTTATTATGGCAGTAATTAAACAAACAGCAAAAGCAGAAAATATATTTAAGATTGGTCAAATTTTAGATGTAGCAGAAGAAAATGTAATAACAAATATTGATTTTAATGCTATAAAAGACTATATACCATATGCAGTAGAGTTTAATACAGAAGATTTATTAACAGCAACATTACCAGGTGTTAGTACAAATAAAAATGTTGCAGGAACATGGGTATATATATATGATGAAGAAGAAACAGCAACATTAATACAAGAGTTATTCTATGATAGAGATAAAGAAGAAGAAACAAATGAAGAAAACACAACAAATTCAACTAACGAAACAAATACTATTTCGAGTACAATTTCTACAAAAAGTAAATCAGAAATAAAAATTGAAGTGTTAAATGGAACTGGAACAAGTAGTAACCTTCAAGAAGCAGTAAGTGCATTGAAAGAGGAAGGGTATAATGTAACGAGAACAGGCACAACAAATACAACTACAAAAACAGTTATAATGAACAAAAAAAATATAGGAGATGCGATTTTAGAAGGTATTGAGCAAGTTCTTAATGTCGGAACAATTCAAGAAAGTCAATCAAGTTCTAGTAAAGTAGATGTAACAGTAATTTTAGGAAAAGACTATAATTAGTATAAAGTAAAGATAAGTTATCAGAATCTTGATAACTTATCTTTCTAAAAATTATTTCATGTATTTTTATTTAATATTTATTTATACTTTAAAATCTTATGTTTTAAATCTTAAATTTTATATTATATTTTATTTTTCTATATTTTCCTCAGTTTTAGTTTTATTTTTTTCAAAATGTCTAATAATTAGGAAAATTATTACTGCAATAATTAAAATAACAAGACCTAATATAAGGTAATAAATAATGTAAGATTCATTAACATCATGTGATGCAATTAGTTTACTTGTATAATTTACACCATTTATAGAATAAGTTACTGTACCTAGGACATCACCTTGAGATATTGGAGCAGAAATATTATAGTCTAAATTAAGTATTGGAATTAATTCAGTATCATTATTTGTTTCTACTAATGCAGGTATTGTTTCAGATATTAGAAGATCTAGACTTCTTGTACTACTTGAAGCATTACTAACAGTAATATTTGTTACAACATCATTTGCATTAATAACATTGCTCAATTCATAATTAGAAAAAGCATATTCGTAAAGTGAACGTGTAACATGAAATCTATCATCATTACCAAGAACGACACAAATTAATTCTAAGCCATTATTATATGCAGCAGTAACTAAGCAATGTTTTGCTTCAGATGTAAAGCCGGTTTTCCCTGAAAATACATATTGGTAATAATATTGATTTCCAGCAATCATAAGTTGATTTGTAGAATCATACATTCTTGGCCCCCACATATTAGTTGCAGGAATTGCACAAGATGCTTGCCCACTTATTTTCCTAAAGGTTTCATTTTCTAAACAATATCTCATAAGAAAAGCTAAATCATAAGCAGTAGTATAATGATTATCATCTTGCAATCCATATGGGTTAGTAAAATGAGTGTTAGTTAATCCTAACTCATTTAATTTTGTATTCATCATACTAACAAAACTATCTATAGAGCCACCAACATATTCTGCTAAAACATTTGCAGCATCATTTGCAGAATGTACAAGTAAAACCTCTAATAATTGTTCTACAGTTAATTGTTCTCCTACTTGAATATCTGCTACAGTATAACCTTCTGGAATATTAGAAAGAGCAGAATAATTTGCAGTAACAACTTCATCCAAATTACAATTTTCTATCGTAAGAATTGCAGTCATAATTTTAGTTGTACTTGCAGGATACATTCTGGTAGTCTCATTTCTAGCATAAAGAGGCTTAGTTGTTCTACTATCCATTAAGTATACACTACCAGTATCAATTAAAGGAGCATCTACAGCTTTGCTTATATTTATATATGTATTTGAAAAAATTATTAATAACATAAAAGTTATTATTATAAAAAATCTTTTTATTTTCATCTTTTTCTCCTTATATTTCACCTAAATAATATACAATAATTCGACAAAATTTTCAATAGAAAATAAGCTAAATTAAGTAAGTTAATTAAAATAAATTAAAATAATTTTTATATTTAAAAGAAAGGATGGTCATTATGAAATATATTAACAAAAAGCAAAAGATATTATTAGTTATAATAATTTTTATTATAGCTTTAGGAGTTGTTTATTATGCAAATATAATGAAAACAAATGATGAATTTGATATAGATAAGCAAAATTTAGAAGTACTAAACACATCAGAAGAAAATAACAATACAGAAGAGGACAAAGAAGAAACAGAAAAAATAGTAGTACATGTGTCAGGAGCAGTAAAAAATGAAGGAGTTGTAGAATTAGATAAAAATAGTAGAGTAGTAGATGCAATAGAGGCTGTAGGAGGAGTAACTGAAAATGCTTATATGAAAAATGTTAATTTAGCAGAGCAATTAGAAGATGGAAGTAAAATATATATACCAACAAAAGAAGAAGCAGAAAATGAAAAACAAAATACAAATTATATTACAAGTAATTCTAATGTGAGTAGTGGAAGCTCTATAGCAAATGAAAAAACTAGAAGTGGTAAGATAAATATAAATACGGCGACTGCAGAAGAATTAGATACTTTACCAGGCATAGGAGAGTCAACTGCAAATAAAATAATAAATTATAGAAAAGAACATGGAAAGTTTAAATCAATTGAGGAAATAAAAGAAGTAAGCGGTATAGGAGATAGCAAATATGAACAAATAAAAGACTTAATAGAAATTTGAAACAAAGAGGGACAGGCCTTTTTTGTTCCAAAATTTAAAAAACTATTGACAAACAATACTATACATAGTAAAATGTTAGCGTAAGCTAACAAAAAGGAGGAAGCTATGAAAATAACTAGTTCTCAAGAAGAGTATCTAAAAACTATATATCTTTTAGAAAAAAACAATAAAAAGGTAAGAGTAACAGACATTGCAAATAAATTAAAAATAACAAAACCTAGTGTAAATAAAGGTATAAACACTTTAAAAGAAATGGGTTTAGCTAACTATGAAGCATATGGAAATATATCTTTAACAGAAGAAGGTGAAAACTTAGCAATAGATGTAATAAAAAAACAAGATATATTAGAAATGTTTTTAGTTGAAGTTCTAGAAATAGATAAAAAACAAGCTATAGAAGAAGCGGAAGCAATGAAACATGTTATGTCTAAGACAACAGCATTAAAACTAGATAGATATATTACAGAAGTTTTAAACTTAGGCGATTTAGACTGTGGATATGATGCAAACAGTGAAAAGTGTAGAAAATGCGTCAAGGTTACTGCTAAAAATAGATTAAAGAAAGGTAATATAAAAGAAAACAAAGAAGGAGGAACTATATGTTAGAATTAAAAGATGTATGTTTTACAAGAGATAATAAAAAGATATTAAATAATATAAATTTAAAAATAGATACAGGTAAATTTATAGCAATAACAGGACCTAATGGTTCGGGAAAATCAACTTTAGTTAAAATGATAATGGGAATAGAAAAACCAGATTCAGGAAAAATAATATTTGATGGAGAAGATATAACTGATTTAGAAATAAATGAAAGAGCAAAAAAAGGAATTAGTTTTGCTTTTCAACAACCAGTAAAATTTAAAGGGATAACAGTTTATGATTTACTTAAAATAGCTTCTAAAAGATATATAACAAAAAAAGAGGCTTGTGATGTTCTATCACAAGTAGGACTTTGTGCAAAAGAATATGTAGATAGAGAAGTAAATGGTTCTTTATCTGGTGGAGAACTAAAAAGAATAGAAATTGCAACTGTAGTACTTAGAAATTCAAAACTTACTATATTTGATGAGCCAGAAGCTGGAATTGATTTATGGAGTTTTAATAATTTAATTGAAGTTTTTGAAAAAATGAGAGAGCTAGTAAAAGGAACTACATTAATAATTTCACATCAAGAAAGAATTTTAAATATTGCAGATGAAGTAATATTAATGAGAAGAGGAAAAATAGAAGAAATAGGAAATAGTAAAGATATATTAGAAAAAACAATAAAACCAACTGTTAAATGTTGTAAAATAAAGAAAGAAGGTGAAAACTAAAAAATGGCAGATACAAAACTAAATGATGAATTATTAAATAATGTTGATGAAGGAGTTTTGGGTGAAATTACAAAACTTGATAAATTAAAAACAGGTGCTTATAACATTAGAAAAAACGGACAAGGAATAGAAAGAAAAGTAACTGAAAATGTAAATATTATAACAAAAACAGATAAGCCAGGAATTAATATATATGTTAAAGAAAATACTAAATTTGAGTTAGTACATATACCAGTAATTATAACAGAGAGTGGTTTAACAGATGTTGTTTATAATGATTTTTATATTGGTAAAAATGCAAATGTATTTATAGTTGCAGGTTGTGGAATTCACAATGACCATCATAAAGATTCACAGCATGATGGAATACATAGATTTTTCTTAGAAGAAGGAGCAAAAGTAAAGTATATTGAAAAACATTATGGAGAAGGAGAAGGCACAGGAAAAAGAATTTTAAACCCAGTAACAGAAGTTTACTTGAAAAAAGGAAGTTCTTTAGAAATGGAAAGCGTTCAAATAAAAGGAGTAGATTCTACAATAAGAGAGACAAAAGGAGTGCTAGAAGAAGGTGCTAATTTTGTGGTAACAGAAAAAATAATGACACATGGAGAACAATTTGCAAAGACGATATTTGAAGTTGAATTAAATGGTGATGATTCTAGTGCACATGTTACATCAAGGTCTGTTGCTGCTGATAATTCAAAACAATATTTTATTTCAAAAATATATGGTAATGCAAAATGTTTCTCACATAGTGAATGTGATGCTATAATCCAAGATAATGCTATTGTTACAGCAACACCAGAAGTTACAGCAAATAATATAGATGCAAATTTAATTCATGAAGCAGCTATAGGAAAAATTGCAGGAGAGCAAATAACAAAATTAATGACATTAGGACTTTCAGAAGAGGAAGCAGAACAAGAAATTATAAATGGATTTTTGAGATAAAAATGAAATTAAAATATAAAAAAAGACCAACAAAAGTCAGCCTAAATTAGTAAAGATATAAAGTATCTTCAATCACATAAGAAACGGGTAAAACTTCGTCATTGTCTGAGTTTATTTTGAAGATAGGACGATTAGTAGAAGTATCTTTATAAACAGAAACAGTAACAGTACCACATTTTCTTATTTTAGAAGTAGACTTTTTCAAAATAATCACCTCTTATTCTCTTTTGTATTTTGCATATTATACAACAACAAAAAGGAGAAAAATGTCGAAATTTGCGAAAAAATTAAAAAAGTTATAAATAAGAATGATTTATTTAAGAAAATTGTGAAAGTGTAAAATGTTTAACAAAAATGAGGGTTTGATTTTTAAAAAAATTATGTTATTATATATTTGGTAAAAATAAAGTAATGGAGAAGTATAATGATAAATAAGTTTGAAAAGTTAATAACACAATTAAAGAAAAATCCAGAATATTTTACTGAAGATGGTAAAATTCTGAACAATAAAATATATGAAGATTCATTAAAGATGGATGAAAATTTATTAAAATTGTTATTGGAAGACAGCGAAGTTAAAAAAATGTTTTTCAAGGAAGTAAATAATACATTGATTTTTGATAAGGTTGAATTTGGCTATGTAATTAACAACAAATCTTTATTACCTAGTAATTATACTAAATTTTCACAAAATATAGGATTAGCAGATAGTCAGAATAAAATGATTATAAATTCGAATGATGTAGTTTTGAATTTCCCATATAAGGACTGTTTGTTAGAATTTGATTCTACAGACACAGACGAAGAAAGAAATGAAACTTTTTATAATGAGGTTTTGGCCAGGGATGCTATTGATGTTTTAGAGCAACCTAAAGTTTTTACAAATATTAAAGAGATAAAAGAGGAATCTGAAACAGCTTGTGATTCATTTGATTTGAAAGATAATTTAATAATTAAAGGTAATAATTTATTAGTAATGAATAGTTTGTTAAAAAATTACGAGGGAAAAATCAAATTCATGTATTGGGATATTTTATACAATACTCAAAGCGATAAAGTACCATATAATGATAGATTCAAGGAAAGTAGTTGGCTTGTAATGATGAAAAACAGATTACAAGTTGCATATAAATTGCTTTCTCCGGATGGAGTTATCTGTTTACAATGTGATGATAATGAACAAGCATATTTAACTGTGCTTTGTGATGAGATATTTAAAGGAAAAGACAAAAGATTAAATACAATAGTTGTTGAAATGGCATCTACAGGAGGAGTTAAGAGAAGTCACAAAGATAAAAGATTTTTAAAACAGAAAGAATATATTTTGGTTTATTGTAAAAGTACACAAGAAATAAATTCATTATATGATGAATGGTCATCTTATGATACTAATTATACTATAACTTTCGACGAAAAAAATGGAATTGGATCATTAAAGGATGAAATCGCTAATTTAAAAGAGATATATGCACATGTTAAAATATCACAATATTTAGCATTCCCAGAGATATATGAATATTTGGTAAAAAATAGAAATAGAATTTTTAGAAGACACGGACCATCACGTTGGGCTAAAGAAAATGTTGATTCTTCACCAATTATATGGAGAGATGATACAAAGTCAACAAGAAACATGGTTGTAAAAGTAACAAACCCAGAGAACCCAGAAGAATATGAATATTTAATGAGAATAAATTCAAAAAAAGGATATGGTTGGGAAAGACTAGAACCATTAAGTTGGAATTATTATGATGGAAAATTCAAATTATTAAGAGGAGATTTATGGAAAGACTTCTATAAAATAATGGGAAACATAAATAAAGAAGGTGGAGTAAAGCTTGATAATGGTAAAAAGCCGGAGCAACTTGTTTATGACTTGATTAAAGCTTTTTCTAATAATAAGGACGATATAATTATGGATGCATATCTTGGAACAGGAACTACAGCAGCTGTTGCACACATGATGGGACGTCAGTATATTGGAATAGAGCAATTAGATAAACATATGTCAAAAACTATTAGAAGAATGAAAAATTTAATTGATGGAAATTATTTCACGACTATTAGCAAAATGTGTGAATGGGAAAAAGGTGGATCATTTAAATATATGGAATTATTAGATAACAATTCTAAATATATTGAAAAGATAAATAATGCTAAAAATGATGAATTAGTTAATTTATGGAAAGAGATTCAAGAGAATGCATTTATTTCATATAATGTTGATATTAACGAATTTAATAATAAATTAGAAGAATTCTCTAATCTTGATGAGTTTTCTAAAAAAGAAATTTTATTAAAAGTTTTGGATAAAAATATGTTATATGTTAATTATAGTGATATTAATGATTTAGAGTATAAAGTTAATGAGAATGATAAGAAGTTTAATAAAGAATTTTACAACTAAATATATATTTTAGTAAAAATATAATAATACAAAATAAATAAAAGATAATAAAAAGTAAAAAACACATAAGCTAAAGCGATAACTTGGAAAAGGTTTTTTGAAAACTGTTTCCAAGATTCTTATCACTTTAGTGACTAGATATTCAAGAAGGGATTATTTATATGAATTATTTATATGAAGATATAAACATTACAAAAAAACTATTAGGAATAAAAAAAGACGTACCACCTGTTATAATGGATAATTTAAATCCTAAATTTAACATTAGAGAATATCAAAGAGAGGCTTTTGAAAATTTTTTAATATATTATGAAAATCCTAATATTAAAAAAACATGGCCAATTAAATTATTATTTCATATGGCAACAGGTTCTGGCAAAACATTAATTATGGCAGGGCTAATTTTATATTTATTTGAAAAAGGATATAGAAATTTTTTGTTTTTTGTGGATACCAACAATATTATAACTAAAACGAAAGAAAATTTTTTAACTAAAAATTCATCTAAATATTTATTTAAAGATAGAATAAATATACATGGAAAAGAAATAAGAATAAGAGAAGTTGACAATTTCCAAGATGTTGATGATGAGAGTATCAATATTTGCTTTATGACAATCCAAAAATTACATGACATGAGATGGAATTGTAAAGAAAATCAAATAGCTTTTTCTGATTTTGCCAATAACAAGAAAATTGTTTTTATTTCTGATGAGGCTCATCATATGAATGCAATGACTAGAAATAGTGGATTATTAGCTTCAGAATTAAATAATAAATGTTATTGGGAAGACACTGTAAATTTACTGCTTAATCAAAATATTAATAATATATTATTAGAATTCACTGCTACTTGTGATTTAGAAAATAATAATATAAAAGAAAAATATTTAAAAAGAATTATTTATAATTATACACTAAAAGAATTTAGAAGAGACAAGTATTCAAAAGAAATAAGTACTTTAAGGAATAATGTAGATAAGAAAACAAGGATGCTTCAAGGTATTTTATTGAGTCAATATAGATTAAAAGTTTTTCAAAAATATAGAATAAATATAAAGCCTATTATATTGTTTAAGGGTAAGAGCAATATAGCTGATAGTGAGGATAATTTAAAAGCGTTTAATGAAATGATAGAAAATCTAGTACCTGAAGATATTGAAGAAGTGGAAAAGCTAAATGTTGATGATCTTGACGGAAATAAATATATATCTAAAATGTTTAAATTTTTTAAAGAAAATAATATTAGTTATGAGAATTTAGTTAGAGAGTTAAAAGAAGATTTTTCTAAAGAAAAATGCAAGTTAGTTAATGAAAACACATTAACAGAAAAAGATCAAATAGAGTTAAATAGACTTGAGGATAAGAATAATCACATTAGAGCGATATTTGAAATACAAATATTAGATGAAGGATGGGATGTTTTAAATTTATTTGATATAGTTAGATTATATGAAACTAGGGATTCAAAAGGTAACAAACCAGGAAAAACAACAATAAGTGAAGCACAGTTAATTGGTAGAGGTGCTAGATATTGTCCATTTGCTATAAAAGAGGATGATGATATTTACAAAAGAAAATATGATGATGATATTGATAACGAATTAAGAATATGTGAAACACTATTGTATCATTGCCAAAACGAGAATAGATATATAAGTGAACTTAGAAGAGCGCTTATTTCATTAGGTATATATGATGAAAATAAAAAGTCTATAACAACTAGATTAAAGGAATCTTTTTTAAAAGAAGATTTTTATATTAATGGTATGGTTTTTAGAAATAATAGAAAATTAATCTCTAAAGATACAATACATGAAGTTCCATCAAGAATTAAGAACTTGCCATATAATTTTAATTATTATGATAAAACAACAAAATCAGAAAATATTTTAGAAGATACAGAAGAGATAGTTAAAAGTGCTGATGATATTTCTTTAAAATACAAAGAATATAATTATAAATTAAAAGATATTTATGAAATCAATTATAATTTAATATTAACGGCTATTAGAAGATTTGATTTATTAAGTTTTGATAATATAAAAAAATGTTATCCAAATGTTAAATCTATGAGAGAATTTATTACATCAGAAGATTATTTGGGTAATATTAGTTTAATAATTAGGACAAAAGAAACAATAACATTAAGAGATATTTTTAATTCTTTGCATGAGTTATTTGATAAAATACAACATGAAATAATTTCTGAAGAAGAACATTACATAGGAGAAAAAGAATTCATGCCTGTAAAGATTAATGAAATATTCCAAAAGGAAGTAACAAGAGAATTAATAATACAAGATAATGATGGAGAGGGAATTTCTCAAAACTTAGTAATAAATGATGAGTATAGATTGGATTTATCAAATAAAGATTGGTATGTATACAGCGATAATTTCGGTACTACTGAAGAAAAGAAATTTGTAAGATATTTTGACAATTATGTAAAAAAACTAGAAGATGTTTATGATAAGATATTTTTAATAAGAAATGAGAGAGTACTATCATTGTATTCTTTTAAAGAAGGTAAAAAATTTGAACCGGACTTTATTTTAGTATTAATCAGAGAAAAAGAAGATGGAAAAGAACAATATCAAATATTTATTGAGCCTAAGGGTGATCATTTGATTGCTAATGACAGTTGGAAAGAGGAGTTTCTACTTGAGATTAAAGAAGAAGGTATTCCTGTCAAGGAATTCGTAGATGATAAAGACTATCATATTTGGGGATTTCCTTTTTATAATGAACATACTAGAATTGAAGAATTTAATAGTAATATGAATAGCATTTTAAATGATTAGAATAGAAGCTAGTGTTTTAGAAAAAAGAATAAAAGGAATGAATTAATGTAATCCATTTATTCTTTTTTTAAAAAAAAGAGAGGCTTAAAGCCTCAAGTTTGGTTGCGGGAGATGGACTCGAACCACCGACCTCAGGGTTATGAGCCCTGCGAGCTGCCAACTGCTCCACCCCGCGATATTCAGTACATTACTAATTTTACTACGAATAAGGTGCAATGTCAAGAGTATTTGTCAAAAAAATGACTTCTTCTAAAGATATTATATGAAAAAATATAAAAAATATTACAAAATAATAATAAAATTACAAAATAAGAATAAAATAAGAAGGGATAATATGGAAGAAAAATTACCAATAATTACATGTTTAATAATACCTTTTTTAGGGACTACATTAGGTTCAGGAATGGTATTTTTTATGAAAAACAAAATAGAACCAAAAGTTCAGAAATTACTTTTGGGATTTGCAGCAGGTGTAATGATGGCAGCATCTGTATGGTCATTACTTATACCATCAATGGATATGGCAGTAGAAGAGGGAATAATTAAATGGCTTCCCGCATTAGTTGGTTTCTTACTAGGAATAGGATTTTTACTAATTTTAGATACAATAATACCTCACTTACATTTAAATAGTAAAAAGCCAGAAGGAATAAAAGCTAAACTAAAAAATGAAATAATGCTAGTTTTAGCAGTAACACTTCATAATATTCCGGAAGGAATGGCGGTAGGTGTAGTTTTAGCAACTGCAGTAAATGGAAGTGCGGGATTAACAATGGCATCTGCTTTAACTTTAGCAATAGGTATAGCACTTCAAAATTTTCCAGAAGGAGCCATTATTTCAATGCCATTAGAAGCAGAAGGAAAATCAAAAGGAAAAGCATTTTTCTATGGCACCTTCTCTGGAATTGTTGAACCGATTGCAGCAATAGTTACTATATTATTAACAGGATTAGTAACACCAATACTACCATATTTATTATCATTTGCAGCAGGAGCAATGATATATGTTATAGTAGAAGAATTAATACCAGAAGCACAAGAAGGAGAACATTCAAATATTGGAACAATAGGTGTAGCAATTGGTTTTGCACTAATGATGGTATTAGATATAGCTTTAGGATAAAAAACTATACAAAATAAAATGAGCATGATATAATGCAAAAAAAGAGGAGGAATTTGATATGAAAAATGAATTAGTTATAAAAAGATGTAAATCATGTGGAGCAATCATAAAAGTAATTGAAGATTGTAACTGTAATGGATGTGGAATTATATGCTGTGGAGAACCAATGGAAAAATTAGTTCCAAATTCAGTAGATGCAGCAGTTGAAAAACATGTACCTACTTATGAAAAAGTAGATGATGAATTACTAGTAAAAGTAAATCATGTTATGGAAAAAGAACATTATATAGAATGGATTAGTTTAGTAAAAGAAAATAAAGAGATAACAGTAAAATTATATCCAGAACAACCAGCAGAAGTAAGATTTCCATATTTAAAAGGTGCAACAATATATGCATATTGTAATAAACATGGTTTATGGAAAAAAGAAGTAGAAGAATAATTTGTAAAGGAATTTTTATATAATGGATTATGTTTTTACTTTTATAGAAGGATTTGCAAGTTTTATATCACCTTGTATATTACCTATGATACCAATTTATATATCTTATTTTATAGGTGAAGATAATAAAAAAGTATCTAAAGCTGTAATAAATGCAATTGGTTTTGTACTAGGATTTACAACAGTTTTTATACTTTTATCAATACTTGCAAGTAGTTTTGGTGGAATAATTAGTAATAATATTAAATATGTTAAAATATTATTTGGAATAATTATAATATTACTTGGTCTAAATTACATGGAATTAATAAAAATTAAATTTTTAAATAAAATAAAGACTACAAATAAAAATGCAAAAGATTTAAACTTTTTAAAATCATTTGTATTTGGAATGCTATTTTCAATTAGTTGGACTCCATGTATAGGAACATTTTTAGCATCAGCGTTATTACTAATTTCAAAAAACCAAGATATGGTAAAAGGTATAATTCTAATGTTAATATATTCAATTGGATTAGGAATACCATTTATAATATCAGCAGCATTACTTGAAAAACTAAAAGAAGTATTTAATTTTGTAAAAAAACATTATAATATAATAAAAAAGATTTCAGGTATAATATTAATTATTATGGGAATTTATATGATTTTCTTTTAAGGGAGAGTATATGAAAAATAAAATATTATGGTTTATAATTTTTGCTTTACTTGTAATAGCTATAATTGTAGCGAGTTTATTTATAAAAGGAAAAGAACTAGAGACTATACAGGGAAGCAATACAATAAATGAAAGTAAGGAGGAAGATAGTATGAACGTTTTAAAGGTAACAGATAATACTTTTGAACAGGAAGTATTAAAAAGTAATATACCAGTATTAATAGACTTTTATGCAGATTGGTGCGGACCATGTAAAATGTTATCACCAACAGTAGACGAAGTAGCAGCTGAAAATGACGATATTAAAGTTGTAAAAATAAATGTGGATGAATCACAAGAAACAGCAATAAAATACCGAGTAATGTCAATACCTACATTGGTTGTTATAAAAAATGGAAACGAGGTTAATCGTTCAGTAGGTGTAATTGATAAAGAAGAAATTTTAAACATGGTAAAATAATATTAATAATAAATTAGTTTAGAATATTTCTAGGCTAATTTATTTATATATAGGAGGAAAAGATGAAAGTAGTAATTGTAGGAGGAGTTGCAGGAGGGGCAACTACAGCAACAAGGCTTAGAAGATTAGATGAAAAAGCAGAGATTATAATGATAGATAAAGGAAATCATATTTCTTTTGCTAATTGTGGTTTGCCATATTATGTAGGAGATGTTATAAAAAATAAAGAAGATTTATTGTTACAAACACCAGAATCATTTAACAGAAGATTTAATGTGGATGTAAGAATAAGAGAAGAAGTAATAAAAATAAATCCTAATGAGAAAAAAATAATAATTAAAAAATTAGATACTAATGAAGAATATGAAGAAAATTATGATAAGTTAGTTCTATCTCCAGGAGCAGAGCCAATAAATCCTTTTAAAAAATTAGAAAGTAAAAGAATAAAAACTTTAAGGACAGTAGAAGATTCAATAGAGATAAAAGAATATATAAAAAATAACAATATAAAAGATGTAGCTATAATAGGTGGAGGATATATTGGTGTGGAGATGGCAGAAAATTTAAGTAATTTTCCTGATTTAAAAATAACAATTGTTCAAAAAGGCTCACATTTAATAAATCCACTAGACGAAGATATGGCATGTTTAGTACATAGAGAATTAAAAAAACATGGTGTAAATATCATGTTGAATAATGGGGTAAATGATATAAAAGAAAATGAAAAACTAGAAATAACATTAGAAGATGGAAAATTAGAATCAGACTTTGTAATCCTATGCATTGGTGTAAAAGCAGAAACACAGCTAGCTTTAGATGCAGGATTAGAAGTAGGAAATAAAGGAATTTTAGTAAATGAATATATGCAAACAAGTGATAAAGATATATATGCTTTAGGTGATGCTGTAATGGTTAATAATTCTGTTACAAATATAAGTGTTTATACTCCTTTAGCAGGCCCTGCAAATAGACAAGCAAGGATTGTTGCAAATAATATAGTAGGAAAAATAGATTCTTATGAAGGAACTATAGGAAGTAGTATATTAAAAATATTTGATTATAATTTAGCTATGACAGGATTAAATGAAATGAGTTGCAAATTACAAGGTATAAAATATAAAACTATTATAGTATCTCAAAATTCACATGCAGGTTATTATCCAGGTGCTGAAATGTTAATAATAAAAGCTTTATATAATGAGGAAGATGGACAAATTTATGGTGCACAAGTCTGGGGAAAAGAAAGTGTAGATAAAATTTGTGATATTTTAGCAGTAGCAATAAAAATGAAAATGACAGCATATGACTTAGAAAAATTTGAGTTATGCTATGCTCCACCATTTTCTTCAGCTAAGAGTCCTGTAAATATATTAGGAAATAGTATAGTGAATGAGATAGAAGGATTAGTAAAAAATATTACTTGGGAAGAAGTAGAAAAATTAACTAAAAAAGAAGAATATTATGTTTTAGATGTTAGAACAAATGAGGAATATGAAAGAGGAGCATATGAGAATTCGATTAATATACCTTTAGATGATTTAAGAAGTAGATTAAACGAATTAGATAAATCTAAAAAGTATTTAGTTAATTGTAAAACTGTATTTAGAAGCTATATTGCTTGTAGGATATTAACACAAAATGGTTTTAATGTTCAAAATATTACAGGTGGATATTATTTCTATAATATAATAAAAAATAGTAATAAAAATGGAGAGTAAAATGAGTGTTGAAAAAAATAATGAAATTACTGTAAAAGTAAATGGTAGTTTTGATAAAGTAATAGAAATATTATTGAGTAAAGGATTTAAAATTACTGATGAATTTTCATGTGAAGATATTTATTATGTACCTAAAAGTTTAGAAATTAATAATATGAAAATAAGAGATATAATAAAAAATGCTGTAATAGTAAGAAAAGTAAGGAATGATAAAGTATTAGTTTTTAAGAAGAAAAAGATAGATGAAAATGGAAATATATTATCACAAGAAAAGATTGAATGCAATATTTCAAGTATAGATGATGGAAAAATGTTTATTGCCTCAATTGGATATAAAAAAGTTATGGAAATAGCAGAAGATGATGTAAGCTATAGTAAAGACAAATTTAAGTTAACATTAAAAAACATAAGGAATGGAGATAATCTAATAGAAGTAGAGACAGTAAATGAAGATGGCTTAAGGACAGTAGAAGAGTTAAAACAAAAGGTATTAGAATTAAATATTCCAATAGATACAAGCAATTTCTTTGTGAAGAAAGCAGAAGAAGAGCTTGAGAAAATAATTAGAAAAAATAAAACAAGTACATTATAAAGAAGAAATGTGAAAGTTTTGTGAATTTTAGCACTCTAGTATTGACTTTGCTAAAAATAGATGTATAATGTAACTGTAAAAAGAAAAAGATAAAAAAATAAAAGTACTTTTATTAAAATCAAAAAAATATGTGCTACCTAAAAAGGTGTCAACACATGAAAATTAAGAAGGAGTTGATTATTATGATGATGATACCAAGAAGACATGATTTTGATTTATGGGATGAAATGTTTAGAGATCCATTTTTCACAGAAGGTGAAAACAAATTAATGAAAACAGACATAAAGGAGAAAAAAGATAAATACTTAATTGATATTGACTTACCAGGATATGAAAAAGACGGAATAAAAATTGAAATAGAAGATGGATATTTAACAGTACATGCAAAGGTAGACAAAGTAGAAGATGACAACGAAAAAGGAAAATATGTACGTAAAGAAAGATATACTGGTGAATGTTCAAGAAGCTTCTATGTAGGAGATAGTGTAAAAGAAGAAGATATCAAAGCTAAATTCCATAATGGAACTTTAACACTTGAAATTCCTAAAAAAGAAGATAAAAAAGAATTACCAGAAAAGAAATATATTCCAATTGAATAATATAAAAACCTGTATATTAGAAAAACTAATATACAGGTCTATTTTTTTGATAAAATTTTTTCAAAAGCTAATTTTTAATTGTAAATTTTAAATGAAAAAATAGTAAAAAAGTTTAAAAAAATTATATTTATGTTATAATAAAAATTATGAAAAGTTTTAATTATAATAATACAAATAAAGAAAATAATTTAATAAGAAAAATAGTAAAAGTAGTTAGAGAAAATCCTAAAAAAGTAAGAAACTTTGTAATAGCAGTAATAGTTTTAATAATTATATCAATAGGGGTACAAATGATAGTTGAAGAAGCACAAAAACAAAAATATGTAGAATATGATGGAGAAAACTTAAATGAAGCAAAATATCCTGGATATAAGGAATTAATAGATAGCTTATTAGAAGAACATCCAAATTGGAAATTTACCTTATTTTATACAAAATTAGATTGGAATGAAATAATAGAAAATGAAGGTCATTCTGATACAAGGATATATCCACTTAATTTAATTCCAGATTCAAGTAATTATCCAGAAGATTGGAGATGTGAAATAGATAAAGATAAAAGATTTGATAATGGAACTTGGCTTTGTGCTTCTAACAAGGCTATAGAATATAAAATGGATCCTAGAAATATTTTAAATGAAGATAATATCTTTCAATTTAAAGAGTTAAATTATGTTGAAGGTGCTCAAAACATAGAAGGGTTAAAAGAAATTACAGAAGGAACTTTTTTAGAAGGAGATAATATTTCAAAAGCTTTAATAGAAGCGGGTAAGAATTCTAATTTAGACCCATATTTTATAGCTTCAAGGTTAATACAAGAACAGGGAAGAGACGGAACTACTTTATCTAAAGGTTATGAATATAATGGAGCTATTGTATATAATCCATTTAATATTAATGCTATTGGAAATTCTAAAGACGAAATATTAGAAAGTGCAGCTTCTTATGCATATGAACAAGGATGGGATAGCTTAGAAAAAGCAATTATAGGTGGAATAGACTTTATGAAAGAAGGCTATATAAACGAAGGGCAAAACACATTATATTTACAAAAGTTTGATGTAGTAAAACAAGAAGGATTATATGAACACCAGTATATGCAAAATTTACTTGCACCAACATCTGAAGCTTCTAATATGAAAGATATTTATGAAGCATCTGATACAGTAGATTCAGAACTAAACTTTATAATACCTTTATATGAAAATATGCCAGAAGAAGTTTGTGAAGAGTAAATAGAAAATATTATAAACATATTGTTATATATTTGTGGAAATGATAGAATGTAAAAAAAGAAAGGAGATGTTTATATGAAGTTAGAAAATAAGATTGCAATAGTAACAGGTGGAGCTATGGGAAATGGATTAGGGATTGTTAAAACATTTTTAAAATATGGAGCTAAAGTTATAATATTTGATTATTCAAACAAAGTAGAAGAAACAGTAAATAATTTAAAACAAGAAGGAAAAGAAGTAGAAGGATATCTAGTAGATATTAGAGATAGACAAAGAATTAAAGAATGTGTTAAAGAAGTAGTAGAAAAGTATAATAAAATTGATATTTTAGTAAATAATGCAGGTGTTGCAAAACTTACACCATTTTTAGAAACTACAGATGAAATTAGAGACTTTCACTTTGATATCAATATAAAAGGTAGTTGGAATATGGCTCAAGAAGTTTTACCTTATATGCCAAAAGGTGGTGCAATTGTAAATCTTTCTTCTGTAACAGGAACTATGGTTGCAGATACAGGAGAAGTTGCTTATGCTACTACAAAAGCAGCATTATATGGATTTACAAAAGGACTAGCAGCAGAAGTCGTAAGTGAAGGGATAAGAGTAAATAGTATTCTTCCAGGTTATATTATGACACCAATGGTTGAAGGTATTGCAAAAGATTCTAATGTGAGTAATCCAGATTCAGTTGTAAAAGGAATTGCAGATGGTATTCCTATGGGAAGATTAGGAACAATAGAAGAATTAGGTGAACTTGCAGCATTTTTAGCAAGCGACGAAGCATCATATATAACAGGACAAGGTTTTGTAATAGATGGTGGTTCTACCCTTCCAGAAACTATGAGCGTAGGAGTGTAAGTTATGGTTTTATTTATTGAATATCCAAAATGTTCAACATGCAAGAAAGCTAAAAAATGGCTTATTGATAATAATATAGATTTCCAAGATAGGAATATTATAGATAATACTCCAACTGAAAAAGAATTAAAAAAATGGATTACTGAAAGTAAAAAAGATATTAAGAAGTTCTTTAATACAAGTGGATTGAAATATAAAGAACTTAATTTAAAAGAAAAACTACCTAATATGGCTGATGATGAAAAAATAAAACTTTTAGCTAGTGATGGTATGTTAATAAAAAGACCACTTTTAGTTACTGATAATGAAATACTTACAGGCTTTAGAGAAAAAGAGTGGAGTGAAGTTTTAAATAGTTAATCAAAATAAATGAGTATAGAATTTCCTATACTCATTTATAATTTTTTTAAAAATCTTTGAAATAAAGTGTTTTTACTTTTTTCTGAAAAATTCTTTTTAATAAAATATAATATTCCACAAATTAATAATATAATTAAGAAAAATAAAGCAATAAACAATAAATATTTATTTTTCTCTGCTTTAGTTAAAGTATTTAAATAAATTATATAATTGGTAATCATTTTTTCTATCCTTTTACAAATATTTACAAAAGAATATTATCAAAAGGATAGAAAAAAGTCAACACGAAATATTCAAATTAATATAATATATTGATTATGTGTTTCTTATTAAAAGTATAAAATGTTTAATAAAATTCATAGTTTCAATTATTTCGTCTTCTGAATAATTTTGTAATAATTTTTTAGTCTTATTAATAGAATTATCATCAAGGCCATAAAGTATATAATCAGCAGAATGGCCACTTATGTTTCTTAGTTTTTTAAGACTTTTATATACTAAATTTCCCTTACCTTCTTCTACTAGACCTAAGAATTGACTAGAAATACCAATTTCTTTAGCTAGTTCTGTTTTATTCATATGTAGTTCATTTTCTCTTATGTTTTTTATTCTTGCTCCTCTTTTCTCTTGTTCAATTTTTTCTAATTCATTATTATTTTTTGTTTCCATAGCTAACCCTTCTTTATTTTTTTGTCTATTTTATAGAATAAAAAATAAAAAAATATTAGAATAAATAACTAACAAATATAGAAATTTGAGGTATTTTGTGGTATATTGTAGAATATCAAAACAAAAGGAGGAGTTTAAAATGTCGAAACCTATGAAAATTTTAATAGTAGAAGATGAAATTGAGGATTGTAACAAGTTTATTGATTGTATTAAGAAAAGAGAGAACGAATTTGAATTAGTTGGCGTTACAGATTCTGATATAGAAGCCTTAAAATATGTAAAAGTAAAACATCCCGAAGGAATTATATTAGATTTAGAATTAAATAATAGTAAAAGTGGCAATACTAATTCTTTGGAATTTTTATCAAATTTAAAAAAGTTAAATCTAGCTTATAATCCAATTGTTATTGTAACAACTCATGTTTATTCAAAAAGAACTTATAAAATTCTTCATAGAGAAGGCGTAGAATTAATTTCATATAAAGATCATCCTAAGTATTCTTGCGATAATGTTTTAAATAATTTCTTGATGTATAGAGATAATTCAGAAAATGAAACTAAAACAGTATCAGAAGAAATAGAGGATGATGAAAAGAGAATATCAGATTTAATTGATCATGAGTTAGATTTAATAGGAGTAAATGTTAAGCTTAAAGGTAGAAACTATCTTCATGATGCTATTTTTTATTTGATACAAAATGAAAATAGTGATATTAATGTTATTCAATATTTAACAAAAATATATAAGAAATCTGGAAATACAATTACAAACGGAATTCAAAATGCAATTATTCACGCATGGAGAGTTTCAGCAGTTGAAGACTTGGAAGATTATTATACTGCTAAAATAAACTATCAAACAGGTATACCAACACCTATGGAGTTTATATATTATTATGTAGATAAAATAAAGAAATTAATCTAGTATCTAAAAAATACTAGATTTTTTTATTTTTCACCAATAAATCCCATCACTTAATACCACCTATCAAACCCTTGATAAATGGTATTTTTTTTATAACAAAAAGAAACAAAAAATACCAAAGAAAAAAGGTGGTGAGAAGAATGGATTGGTACGATTTATTTTGTAAATGGCTTAGTCATTGGTTAGGTGGCTAAAATTAAAGATAAAAATTAAAGATAATCAATATTGAAGAAACTTTGATATATTGATTATCTTTAATTTTTTTTGTATAATATAATAGATGTAAAGGGGGATAGAATGGCTGATTATATAATGAATTTAAATCCATTGGAAACGACAGTTGATGTAATAAGGTTATATATTATTAATTTGTGCACTTATTACATAAATTTTAAAATTATAAATATTACCACAATAAGAAAAAATATAATAGAAAAAATAATTATTTTTATGTTGATATTTTTAATAACAATAATATGTAAAATGGTAAAAGATAAATTTAATTTTACATATTGCGTAATAATTACAATTATATTAATTTCTTTGCTATTTTCGATAAGAACAAAGAATAAGTTAGGGCATTCTATGATAGTATCAACAATTTCTTTAACTATAAATTATATAATTTTTGTAATTAGCGTCTTTTTAAATTTTATTATATTCCTTTTTTTGAATATTCAAAATGATTATATTAATATGATAATTCTTATTGTAACATATATGGGAGCCATTCTTATTTTATTTAAAATAAGAAGATTAAAGAAAGGACTTATATTTCTTAAAAAGAAGTTGGATAATGAATATTGGGAAATATTGGTTTTAAATATAAGTTGTATAATATTATTTATTGTAATAATTCTATCTAATTATAACCAATTGTTAGCCCAAAATTTAACTATTATATTTTTTATATTTGCCATTATGATGTTTATTACTGTACATGAATCTTTACAGATGTACTATAAACAAAGGATGTTGGTTAAAGATTTAGAGGAAACGAAAGAAGAATTAGAAGAGAAGAAAAAAGAAATAGAAGCATTAGAAAAAGAAAATATGGAATTTAGTAAAGTAAGCCATTCAATATCACATAAACAAAAATCTTTGGAATATAAATTAAATCAGTTAAGTATGAATAATGAAATAGCAGAAGAAATCGATATAAAAACTAGAATAGATAAATTAGGTAAAAGTTTAAGAAAAGAAAGTATAACTATTTTGGATAAAACAGGAATTTCTGAAATAGATGATATGCTTAATTATATGCAATCAGAATGTGTGAAAAATAATATTGATTTTCAAGTACAATTAAGTGGAAATATTTATACTATGATAAATCATTATATAGAAAAAGAAGAATTGGAAATATTACTTGCAGACCATATAAAAAATGCAATTATAGCAATAGGATATGTAGATGGTGTAAATAAAAGTATTTTAGTAAGATTAGGTAAATTAGATGGCAATTATGGTTTGTATGTTTATGATTCAGGTATAGAATTTGAAATAGAAACATTACTAAATTTAGGTAAAAAACCAAGTACAACTCATAAAGATTCTGGTGGTACTGGTATGGGATTTATGAATACATTTGATACATTAAGAAAGCATAAAGCAAGCTTTATAATAGAAGAGTATGGTAAGCCAGTAAAAGATAATTTTACTAAAGCTTTGAAGTTTAAATTTGATAAAAAGGAAGAATTTAAGATTTGTTCATATAGAGATGAAGAAATAAAAAATGTAGATAAAGAAAATACTTTGAAGGTAGAAAAACTGAATTTCTAGTAATAAAATTTATATATTAGCATAAGCATTAAAAAAAGGAGGCTTATGCTAATATGGATTTTATAAAAGAATTTTTTAATAAAGTAAAATCAAATAAATTAATAAAAGCAGAATTAATCGTAATTTTATTTAGTTTGGTTTTAGGAACGCTATTACATTTTACATATGAATGGTCTGGAGAAAATTTATTTGTAGGTAGTTTTAGTGCAGTAAATGAAAGTGTATGGGAACATTTAAAATTAGTATTCTTCCCAATGTTAATTGCAGCTATAGTAGAATATTTCTTTGTAAAAGATGTGGCAAATAATTATGTAGAAGCAAAAACAATAGGAATATTTACAGCAATATTCTTTATAGTGGTTACGTTTTTTACTTATTCAGGAATAATAGGAACAAGTATAATAGCAATAGATATTTTAATATTTATTATTAGTATAATTTTAGGTGAATATATTGCATATAAACTTATGAAAAGAAAAGATGAAAGTACAGTTGCAACAGAAGTTTTATCAATCATAATACTTACATTTCTATTTATTTGTTTTGTTATATTCACATATTTACCACCTGAAGTTAATTTGTTTCGAGATGTAATGAAAGGAATATATGGAATAGGGAATATATTATAAGAATAAGATATTTAAAATACAACAAAAGGTTTACCTTTTTTGATAAAAATGGTATAATAATTATGTAACTTTGTACAGCAACATGAGGAGGAATTGATATGTTTGACTGCAACAAGATGTTTTCTAGGCTTAAAGATTATCAGTCAATGACTTTCGAGGAGGAAAAGTATAGCTTTTTAATTGTAAAACCAAATGGTGCACGGCATTTCAGAACATATGTAGAAGAATTAAAAAAGCAAAAGTATACAATTATAGGTTTTTTTGCAATTCGTGACTTTGGAGCGATTAATATTGCATTGCACAATACTAAGAAAAAGTTGCGGCATATTATTCCAATTAATAATATGTTTAATACATTCTTTAGTAATTATGCAATATTAATACTTGTTGCAAAATCACATATTAGTTATGATGATTTTGTAAGAGAGCTTTGTGAACTAAAAGTAAGAGTTCGTAATAGATTTAAGACACCAGAATTGGCTTATGTCTTTGATATATCAACTCTTATAAATGACCAGCAAAATCAAGTTCTAAAAATTATTGATGAAAATGGTCAAGAAGTTTCAAAAAGTGATATGAATGAGAAAGGAACATTTAAAGTATATTGGGTCAATTCTCTCCATTCACCTGATCCTGATGTTAATGTTACTATTTGGGAGATGCAGATATTAAGACAAAATGGTATTTTTGAAGAAGAAAATAAAATACCCGACAACTTAATAGAAGCTATCTACAGATATGAAACATTTACATTTGTAAAGGACATGTGAAAAGTTAAGACTAAAGGTAGAATTTTACCTTTAGTCTTTAAATTGGAAAAATTTTCAAAAAGGTATTGACAAAATCTGGAAAAGTAATTATAATAAAAACAGTTTTAAAATCAGATTATTCAAAAAATTATTTTTTCTTATTAATTATCCAATATTAAAAAAGAATATATTTATATATCTGAGGCCATTATAAGCCCCTAATTTTAATCCCCTATATTAGAATTATCCCTATTTTTAGTCTAAGTGACTCCAAATCCCTTAAATAGTTTTGATAAAGAAATTGTAATTGAATATCTTTTTATAATGGCCTCAGATATATAAATATGTTAAAAGGAGGGAAAATTGAAAAAAGCAAATAACAAAAGAAGGGAAATTATAGAAAATATAGTTTATGAATATTTAAAAAATAATAATTATATAATAGTGGAAAAAAACTTTGAGCATAAAAAAGAAATAGTAGATTTCATTGTATATGATGATTTAACAAAAGAATTAGTTTTTATTATTTTAAAAATGTGTTTATTGCCAAAAGAATTTAACAAAAAAGAGGTTATAGAAAAACAAGACATTTTTGATAAAATTGCTAAATATTATAATTATGCATATGGACTATATGATATACCAGTTAGATTCGATATGGTAAAAGTCTTCTTAAGTAATAGTATTTATAAAATAAAACATATAAAAAGAATTTTTAAATAGAAAAAGTTGCTCAAAATTTCTTTTGAACAACTCTAATCTAAAATCTAATTATTTCATTATACATTTCCATTGCAAAATTATCTGTCATACCAGAAATATATGATATTATAGCTTTACAATAATCTTCTTTTTTAGAAATATCAAATATAATATTATTTTTTAATTTTAATTCATCTCTATTTGAAAAATCACAATAGTTTTCTAAGAAATGATAAAATTCATCTACTAATTTAGGATAAAACTTTTTTAAATAAGATAAATTCAATAATGTATTTTTATTATCATAGCATTCTTTTAAAATATTATAAATTTCATTAATGACAAGTTCAAAGTATTTTATTGAAGTACGAGTACGCTTACTAAGATAAATATGTTTGTAGTTAAAGTCTTTAATTTTATTCATTAAATTAAAAGCTTTTTCTGAAAAACATAACCCTTTTTCTGGTGAAGAATTTTCACATAAATCACATACTAAATAGTTTATAATTGTGCTATTATTTATTGCTTCAGAAGAATCATAATTTAATAACTCATATAATTCTTCTAAGTGGTTATCAAGTATTCCTAAAGTAATTGCGTCTTCTATATCACGACCTATATATGAAATTTTATCAGATATCTTAACTATACAACCTTCCCAAGTATAGGGTGCGTATTGATTAGGGTGTACATATTCATTTAAATCTATAAATTCATCTCTAGGTCTTAACGAGTTTTCATCAATTTCACCACAATGTGAAATAATACCATCACGTACGCCATAACATAGATTTAAATTCTTTTTATATCCATCATGACCAACTAGTAGTTCAATAGAATCAACAAACTCTAAACCGTTTTTCTCATGCCAAAAACTACATCCTAAATCTCTATTAGAAATTAAAGATAGAATTTTTTCACCCTGGTGACCAAATGGACTATGACCTAAATCATGAGCCACTGCTATTGCTTTGGTAAGTTCAGTATTTAATCCTAAATAACTAGCAATTGTATAGCTTATAGATTCAACATGTGTAACATGTTCTATTCTAGTACATATATGATCATTTTCTGGAGAAAAGAATACTTGAGTTTTGTGTTTTAATCGTCTATATGCATTAGAGTGTATTATTCTTGTATAATCTCTATCAAAAGGTGTTCTTATATCAGAGCTTCTTGTTTCTAATGGTGCTATTCTTGATGTAACGTTATCCCATTTGGGGTTGTTTTCATCCATAGCATAATCTTTGAAAGAATTTTTCATACTAACCTCCTTGTATTATTTAATTGATATTATTCTTAATTAGTTTATACTAAAATGAGAAAAAAGTCTATAAGTAAAATGGTCAAATAGGAAAGCTAGTATTAAAAGTGTCTAAAACATAGCGTTAAAATTATTTTGTTTTACCTTGGATCTCTTTATTTTAATAATAGGAGTTTTAAATATATGTAATACTATTAATGTACTTTTAAACACAATTTTGGTAACTCAAGAAAAAAATTCTTACTTTTCATTAGATTTAAATAAAAAGAATATTTAAGCAAGAAGAAGATAAAAAGAGAAAAATGAAGAAAAATAGAAATAACTTAAACATTTTACTAAAGAATAAACGTTGATTTAAGAATTAAAATGATATAGAATGGAGATATGAAATAT
>CALXFC010000008.1 GCA_944387485.1 uncultured Clostridia bacterium | reverse complement strand
AAAAGGTATGCATGGAGTATTAGCAAATATAATTGAAGTTCCAGAAGAATATCAAACAGCAATAGAAATGTGCTTAGGAGCAAGCTTACAAAATATAGTAACAGATACAGAACAAGATGCAAAAAGATTAGTAGAACACTTAAGAAAAAATAACTTAGGTAGAGCTTCATTTTTGCCAATAACATCAGTACATGGAAAAAAACTAGATAAAATAAAAGGAAAAGAAGAAGGAATAATTGGAATTGCATCAGATTTAATAAAATATAGTAAAAAATATGAGCAAATAGTAACAAATCTACTTGGAAGAACAGTAATAGTAGACAATATGGATACAGCAATTAAAGTAGCTAGACAAAATAATTATACATTTAGAATAATTACTATAGAAGGAGATGTAATAAATCCATCAGGAGCAATTACAGGAGGTTCAGTTGCTAAAAAGACAGTAAATATCTTAGGAAGAGGAAGAGAAATAGAAAAACTTCAAAAAGAAATAAAAGCTTTAGAAGAAAAAATAAGTAAACAAGAACAAGAAAAGAAAGAGTATGAAGATTCAATCGAAAATATCTATGAAGAAGCAGGAAGTCTAGAAAAAGAACTTCAAGAAATAGATATAACATATGCAACAGAAAAACAAAAATTAGTCTCAATTGAAGAAAATATTGAGAAAATAGAAAAAAGAGTAAATAAACTAAAAGAAGAAAAAGAACACCTAAAAGAAGAAAAAGAAAAATCAGTAAAAAATAAAGAAATCATACAAGAAGAAATTAGTAAATTAACAGAAGAAACAGAAAAATTAAATAATGTTATTCAAGAATTTGCAGATTTAAATAAAGATAATCAAAAATATATAGATGATTTAAATTTTGATATTACAAATTTAAAAATATCAGTATCATCATTTGACGAAAGTGAAGCATCTATTGAAGAATTACAAGAAAGAATAAATTCAGAAGTAGAAAATACTAAACAAAGTATTGAAAACAAAACAACACAAATAGAAAAAATAAAACAAGATAATATAACTTTAAATGAATCAATAAAAGATATTGAAGAAAAAATTGAAAAAATAAAAGAAGAAGTAAAAAACAGTGGAAGCAAAATAGAAGAATTAAAACAAGATAGAATTGATAAAAATGAGAAACTAAAGGCAAGAGAAGAAGAAATAAATGAAAAATTTAAAGTTATAGAAGATTTAAAAGCACAAATAGTAAAAGTAGATGTCAAGAAAAGTAAAATAGAAGATGATATGAATAGCATTATTAATAAAATGTGGGAAGAATATGAACTTACACCAAACAATGTAAAAGATTGTAGGAAACCTGAAAATGTAGCAGAAACACAAAAAAGAGTAAATAGCTTAAGAAAAGAATTAAAAGAACTTCGGAAGTGTTAATGTAGATGCAATAGAAGAATATAAAAACATGAAAGAAAGATATGACTTTATGTGTGAACAAAGAGTAGACTTAGAAGATACTATGGCAAAATTAAGAAAAATAATTACAGATATGACACAAACTATGAAAGAACAATTTAAAGAAAAATTTGAATTAATTAATAAAAATTTTGCAGAAGTATTTAAAGAGTTATTTGGTGGAGGAAATGCATCACTTAAATTAGAAGATGAAAATAATATCTTAGAGTGTGGAATTGATATAAATGTTCAACCACCAGGAAAGAAATTACAAAATATGATGCTACTATCAGGAGGAGAAAAAGCATTTACAGCAATAGCGTTATTATTTGCAATACTTAAAATAAATCCAGCACCATTCTGTGTACTTGATGAAATTGAAGCAGCATTAGATGATGTAAATGTATATAGATTTGCAGATTACTTAAAGAAATTTTCAGAAAATACACAATTCTTAGTAATAACACATAGAAAAGGAACAATGGAAGCAGCAGATACAGTATATGGTGTAACAATGGAAGAAAACGGAATATCAAAATTGTTATCAATGAAATTAGCAGAAGTGAAACAATAAGGGACACCCCTTATTTGTTTCATTTTTTAGATTATGAATTTAAAAATTCCAAGAAGTATAAGTAAAATACCAGAAATTAATGACCAAATATTTGAAGGTAATTTAGAAAAATTATAAAGTTTTCTACCAAAAAGGCTACCAAGTTCTAAAAATATTATCTGAAAAAATCCTACTAATATAGGAAAAATATAGTTATTAATTCCAATAATACTTCCACCAATTCCAATACAAACTGAGTCTATAGAAAGTGCAAGACTAAGAAAAATTGCTTCTTTACTATCTATTTTATTTGATTTATCTAAATCTGATGATACAGGATCTTTTATTATTTTTATTGTTATTCCTAAAAATTTTATAAAGAATGAATATGTTTTTTTAGTTTTTATTTTTTTCTTATCTTTTTTTATTGCTTGAAAGCAAATGAAAATGCCCATTAAAATAAAAAGAAAACTGCCTAAGTAATCTACTATAAAATTTGGAAATATAATTTTTAGAATATTTCCAAAATATAAAGAAATTAATGTAACTATAAAAGAAATAAAGAAGATAACTAATTTACCTTTATTAGAGATAATAGTGTTTTTTATACCATAAGTAATTCCAATGCCTAGAGAGTCTATACTACTAGATATTGCTAAAAGGATTGTACTAAATAACATAATAATACCCCCTATAACATATTATGACAAAATTTTTAATATGTTAGGGGGAATTTTATATATCTAATTTTCTAGTTGAAAAATCAGATAAGTATTTACAACTAATATTTTTAGTTGCATTGTAGAAGCAAATAACTTTAAATTCTTTGTTTCTTAATACAACTATGTTGCTTTTGTGAGTACTTATAAAACTGATATTTATATAAAGAAAATATATTAATGTCAATATAAAATTAAACGAAAAAGTAAAAAATAACTAAGTTGTCTTATTCTAAAAAATTAGTAATAAAAATAGTATGTCCCACATAGATATTAAAAGAAACAAATGAAAATTAGAGATGTGTCCCCAATTGACCATTTTTGGACAATTAGGAAACGTCCCCAATTTAAGGAGGATATTATGTGGGAAACTTTAAGAAAAGAAGAGGTTGTAAGAAACTTTAAGACAAATTTAAGAACTGGTTTAAATGAAGAAGAGGTTGTTTTTAGACGAAGTAAGTATGGAAAAAATAAGTTGGAAGATAAACCTAAAGAAAGTTTATTGGTTAAGTTTTTAAAGCAATTTAATGATTTTATGATTATTATTTTAATAATTGCATCAATTGTATCTGCTTGTGTTTCTTATTTTCAAGGAGAAAACGACTATATAGATTCTATTATTATAATTGCAATTGTAATTTTAAATGCTATTATGGGAGTAGTACAAGAAGCTAAAGCAGAAAAGTCTATAGAAGCATTACAAGAAATGACTCCACTAAAAGCAAAAGTAATAAGAGAGGGAGTAACTAAAGAAATAAATGCTGAAGAATTAGTACCAGGAGATATTGTAATACTAGAAGCTGGAAATTATGTTCCTGCTGATTGTAGGTTATTAGAAAGTCATAATTTAAAAATAGAGGAATCTAGTTTAACAGGTGAAACAGAAGCTGTATTAAAAGATGCAGATATGATAGCTAAAAAAGGTATTACTTTAGGTGATATGTTAAATATGGCATTTATGGCAAGTATTGTGGTAAATGGAACTGGAAAAGCGGTAGTTACAGATATAGGAATGAATACTAATGTGGGAAAAATTGCAGGGATGATAATAGATGAAAAAACACAAGAAACACCAATACAGAAGAAATTAGGACAGGTTGGAAAAGTTTTAGGACTTGTATGTTTAGCAATTTGTGTATTAATATTTTTAATTGGTATGATAAAGAAAATTGATCCAATAGAAATGTTTATGACATCAGTAGGACTAGCAGTTGCAGCAATACCAGAAGGCTTACCTGCAATTGTTACAATTGTATTATCTATTGGTGTAACTAAAATGGCAAAAAACAATGCTATAATTAGAAAATTACCTGCAGTTGAAACTTTAGGAAGTAGTAAAGTAATTTGTTCAGATAAAACAGGAACTTTAACTAAAAATCAAATGACAGTTGTAGAAATAAAATCAAATAATGATAATTTTGCTTTAGAACTTGCAAGTATGTGTACAGATTGTGACATTGTATACAATAAAGGAAAAACAGAAGTAAAAGGCGAACCTACTGAAGTTGCGTTAGTAGAAGGAGCTTTAAAATATAATAAAGATAAAGATGAATTATATCACCTAATGCCAAGAATTAATGAAATACCTTTTGATTCTAACAGAAAAATGATGACTACAATACATAAAATGGATAAAGGATATAGAATTATTACTAAAGGAGCACCAGATGTTTTATTAAATAAATGTAATTTATCTATTATAGAGAAAAATAAAATAGAAAATCAAAATAAAATGATGGCTAAAAAAGCATTAAGAGTAATAGCAGTTGCATATAAAGATATTTCTACTTTACCACCAAAAATAGAGTCTAGTTTCATAGAAACAAGTTTAAAATTTGTTGGTTTAATTGGTATGATAGATCCTCCAAGAGAAGGGGTAAAAGAAGCAGTAGCAACATGCAAGAAAGCTGGAATCAAAACTGTTATGATAACAGGAGACCATATTGATACTGCTAAGGCTATTGCAAAAGAATTAGGTATTTTAGGCAAATATGATAAAGCAATAACTGGTAAAGAATTAGATAAAATACCACAAGACAAGTTAGAAAAAGAGATAAAAGATTATTCAGTTTTTGCAAGAGTAACTCCTGAACATAAAGTAAGAATAGTTAAAGCTTGGCAAAGCACAGGTGCTGTTGTTGCAATGACAGGTGATGGCGTAAATGATAGTCCTGCTCTTAAAAAAGCAGATATTGGAATAGCAATGGGAAAGAATGGTACAGATGTAGCAAAAAGTGCATCTGATATGATACTTACAGATGATAATTTTGTAACTATAGTAAAAGCAGTAAAACAAGGAAGAAGTATATATGATAATATAAAAAAGGCAATACATTTTTTAATAGCAACAAATATAGGAGAAATAGTAACTATTTTTATGGGATTGGTTTTAGGACTTAAATCTCCACTTCTTGCAATACAGTTGTTATGGGTTAATTTAGTAACAGATTCATTACCTGCTATTGCAATAGGGTTAGAACCACCAGAGAAAAATATAATGACAAGAAAACCAGTAGACAGTAAAAAAGGAATTTTTGCAGATGGACTATGGAATAAAATAATAATTGAAGGTATAATGCTTGGAATGCTTACATTAATAGCATTTAGTATAGGAAATAAGTATTATGGTCTAGAAGTTGGAAGGACTATGGCATTTGTTTCATTAGGAGTATTAGAACTTGTCCACAGTTTTAATATAAAAAGTGAAGAATCTATATTTAAAGTAGGTGTTTTTGAAAATAAGTTTTTAATTGGAAGCTTTATATTGGGAGTACTAATACAAGTTATTGTAGTTATAATACCTACACTTGCAAGTATATTTAGCTTAGTTCCTTTAAACAATACACAATGGATAATTACAGCTATAATTTCTATACTTCCAATACCTATTATGGAATTACAAAAAAAAGTAAATGAAATTAAGTTTGGAAAAGTGATTTATAAGAATGCTGTTTTTTAGGACGGAGCAAAAAAACAGTATTTAAAAAGAATTAATAATACTAAAATTACATATAATATATATGATTAATTTGAAGCCCATTACGAAGAAGTTCCGAAAACGGAAAAAATTCGTAATGGAGGCGGAGCATATGGAAATAAAAAGAGATTACTATTTACAAGAACTTATAGATAGGATAGATAACCGGCTTATAAAAATAATAACAGGAATTAGAAGATGCGGGAAATCTTATTTATTAAATAAAATATTTAGAGACTATCTTATAAATAATGGAATAGATGAGGAACATATAATACAATTAAGTTTAGATGAAAATAAAAATAAGAAATATTTAGATCCAGATGTACCAGATGAATATATAAGAAGCTTAATTAAGGATAATAGTAAATATTTTATACTATTAGATGAGATACAAGAGGCCCAAAATTTTGAATCAGTTTTAATTGGTTTTATGCATATTGATAATGTCGAAATTTATGTAACTGGTAGTAATTCAAAATTTTTGTCATCAGATATTGTAACAGAATTCAGAGGAAAAGGCTTTAAGTGAATATTACACTTATGGAGGATTACCTTTAACAGTGCTAGCAAAAACTGATAATAGTAAAATAAATTATTTAAGAACACAAAAAGATAATGTATATATTAATGATATTGTTGATAGGAACAAAGTTCAGAATAAAGAAAAATTGGAAATGTTGGTGCAAATAATAGCTTCTGATATAGGTTGTCTTACTAATCCTTTAAAATTATCTAATAATTTTAAAGAAAGAGACAAAACAAGTTCTATGACAGATAAAACAATATATAATTATTTAGGATACCTACAAGATGCTTTTATGATAGAAAAAGCAAGAAGATTTGACGTAAGGGGAAAAAGATTTATTGAAATGCCTCAAAAATATTATTTTACAGATATGGGAATTAGAAATTCATTTTTAGATTTTAGACAAAGTGAAGAAATATCGCATATAATGGAAAATGTTATATATATATAGTTAAAGAAACGTGGATATAATGTTGATATTGGTTCTGTTGAAATACGTGAGGGAGATGCCAAAAAACAGTTAGAAATTGATTTTGTAGCTAATAAAGGAAATAATAAAATATATATTCAATCAGCTCTTGAAATAAGTCTACCGCAATCCCACTGGCTTTGGACGGTGGGTTAAGGTAGACAAAAAAATAGAGTTGTGTTATATTTATATCATGATAAATATGATAATGGAATTATCTTAATGAGTATTTATGATTTTCTTTTGGATAACAATAGTTTAGATTATTAATAGAAAAAATAAAAAATCAAGGAAAAATAGTATATTCCTTGATTTATTTTTTTATAAACTTAATAATTTCGTCATCTGGTATATCTAATGCTTTTACAATCTTTTTGAAGGTTGAAACTCTTGTGTGTTCTTCATCATGTTCTAAACGTTGTAAATGTCTTGAACTTATACCGATTTCTTCTGCAAGTTCTTCTTGTGATAGGCTACGTCTTTTTCTGTATTGTTTAATCATTTTCTACCTCCAATGTAAGATTTTAATTATTATATTATACTTATAGTTAAATTAGAACGACATTTTTGTCTTAATGTCTAGTTTTTGAAGCTTTTAACTATTCTGACTTCTAAAAATTTGGTATATAAAAAATCGAAAAATGCTTGCAAAAAAATAAGATATGTGATAGAATAATTGTGCTTTGAAAATTAGTATAGCTATTTTTCAAATCTCTACTTACAGTAAATGTAGGTTATAAATCCAAAGGGAGGTGAAAATAATGAATAAATACGAAAGTATTATCATTGTTAATCCAAATGTAGATGAAGAAGGGCTAAAAGCTTTAGAAGAAAAATTTACAGGATTAATCAATGAAAAAGGTAAAGTAGAATCAGTTGAAAACATGGGTAAGAAAAAATTAGCTTACGAAATTAAGAAATTTGCAGAAGGTACATACCTATTATTCAATTTTGAATCTGAACCTTCAGCAATAGCTGAAATCGAAAGAATTTACAGAATTACAGATGAAATTTTAAAACATATCGTTGTAAAAAAAGATGAATAATTAAATAAAAAACAAGACCGATTATTAAAGTAAGAAAGGTGATAAGAACATGAACAAAGTTATATTAATGGGAAGATTAACAAGGGATCCAGAAGTAAGATACACACAAACAAGTAATACACTAGTTGCATCTTTTAGTCTAGCTGTAAACAGAAGATTTGTTAGACAAGGAGAAGAAAGACAAGCAGATTTTATAAATATTGTTGCTTGGAGCAAACTAGGAGAGTTTTGTAGTAAATACTTTAAAAAAGGTCAACAAGTAGGGATAATCGGAAGAATTCAAACAAGAAACTGGGATGATGACCAAGGTGTAAAACACTATGTAACAGAAGTAGTTGCAGAAGAAGCATATTTTGCAGATAGTAAAAGAGATTCAAATGCAGAAACTAATTCTACTTTTGAAAACACATTTGGAAATACTGAACCAGGAAGCATGGGATCAGATTTTGAAATTTCTTCAAGTGATGACCTACCATTTTAATAAGGTTAGGGGGAAATAATAAAATGGCAGATAAAAAACAAAATAAAAGAAATAAAAACTATGATGATGACTACAATCCAAGATTCAGGAAACAAAGAAAAAAAGTATGTTTATTATGTAGTGATAAAAACTTCGTATTAGATTACAAAAATCCTGAACAATTAAGAAAATTTATTAATGATAAAGGAAAAATATTACCAAGAAGAACAACTGGAGCTTGTAGTAAACATCAAAGAGATATAACAAAAGCGATAAAAAGAGCAAGGCATATTGCTTTATTACCATACACACAAAATTAGAAATTATAAGGAAAGCCGTTGGATAAACAACGGCTTTTTTGTTTTTAGAAGAAGCAAAATTGTCTTGGATTTAGGTAAAGCTTATAGTGATGAGTAGGTAGATTATGTAGTTTTTATATTTTCTCTTCGTTTTTTATATATTTTTTTGTGTTGCATTAAAAGTGAAGGCTTATACACCTTCTCTTCTCTTTTTTACAAATTATTAAACTCTTTCCTACTTATGTACAAAATAGTTCCCTTAGAGTATAATTTGAATTGCGACTATCAAAAAGCAATCAAATCACATAAAAGGGAGTTGTTTATATTTAAAAATATCAAAATAAATAATATACAAATTTTATCACATACAACATGAAATTGAAAGTAGAACGGTATTCTATGAGGGAAAAGTAAAAACAGGTTAAATATTAAGACAGAATGATATAAGCCTAAACCATATACATAAATATAGTGCATCAAAAGTAATGGGATTTTCAAAAGGAAAAAGCCACCAACTATGTTATATCAAAAGCTGTTTTTTTGCTCCGTCCCTAAAAACAGCTTTACATTTATAAAATCCTATGATATAATTTTTTCATGATAAACAAAAGAGGTGAAAAATTTGAATCAAATATTAAGTGTAGAACCGCCAAAACCAAAAAAAATAAGAAATAATATGGCGAATGGTGCTAGTCCAGCAGTTCAAATAGAAAGAATTGTTAAATTCTTTGCTATTTCGTTAATAGTTTTTGGGATAATAATGATAAGTAGTGGTTCTTATTCTATGTATCAATCATCACAGATAGGAGATGGACAGGCTAAACCAACGATCTCTGTCCAAGAAATATCAGAAACGCAATTGGAGATAGAAGTAAGTCACGATATTCCATTACAGAGAGTAACATATACTTGGAATAATGAAGAAGCGGTTGAATTAGATGCTTCAGGAAAAAGAAGTGTAAGTCAAACAATAGAAATACCTACTGGAAATAATACTTTAACTTTATATGCTGTTGATCAAGAAGGAAAAGAAACTACATTTTCTAGAAATTATACAATAGAAGGAGATATAAGCATTGATTTTGAGGTAGAGGGAAGCCAATTAAAAATTACAAGTAATGGAAAGAATCAACTTTCTTATATGACATATAGATGGGATGACGAGGAGGAACAAAGAATTGATATTAATGATATTACAACAGAACAATTAGTTGATATTCCGTTGGGATTACATACAATTACTGTATCAGTGGTAGACGTGAATAATACTATGGAGACACAAGAAAAGAAAGTGGAAGGTATTACAGGCGCTACAAAACCAACAGTAGAAATTTCGTTTGATGAAACAAAATCATTCTTTGTTATAAAAGCTTCTGATAACGAAGGAATTACAAGAGTAGAAGTTACAATAGATGAAGATGAAAATCAAAAATATTTATTTAATTTGGAACAAATATATTCTCAAGAACAGAGAAAAGAATTTGAATATGGTCAAGGACAATTTGCATTACATGATGGTGAAAATAAGATAGAAGTTACTGTTTACAATGAAAGTGGAGTGAGCGAAACAGCAGCAGCAAAGGTTAATAAATAATGAAAACCTCCTACGTTTGTGGGAGGTTTTTGAAAGGAAAGAGATGGAAGAAAAGTTATTTTGGGTATTTACATATTTTTTAATCTATTCAGTTTTAGGATGGATTATGGAATCTATATTTAGATCGATAATTGAGAAAAAAGTTATAAATACTGGATTTTTAAAAGGCCCAATCTGTCCAATATATGGATTTGGTTCAATGATAATGCTTTTAGTGTTAAACAAATTTTCAAATAACACTATTTTATTATTTGTTAGTTCTTTAGTAATATTAACAATTTGGGAATATTTAGTTGGTGTTTTATTAGAAAAAATATTTCATACAAAATATTGGGACTATTCAGATCACAAAGTTAATTTTCAAGGGAGAATATGTTTGTCAAACTCATTATATTGGGGAGTATTAGGAGTTGCATTTGTAAAGTATATTCATCCTTTTATCCAAGAGATTATAGGAAGGGTAGATTTAGAATTATTATATTTTATAGTAGCAATAGCAGGAATAGTGTTTCTAGTTGATGTAATAACAAGTATAGTAAAAGTTAAGAATATAAAATCAGCATTAGAAAGAGTAGAAGAATTGAATAATGAGATAATAGAAAAATTAAAAGAAATAACAAAAGAAAAGGAGAAAGCTACAGAAAAATTAGATATAACAGAGAATATGCAAAAGATAATTGAAGAGTTAAATGAAAGACGAAATAAAATTATATTTAGATTATATAAAAATGTATATAGATTAAAAAATGCTTTTCCGGCTATAGATACCAAGGAAATAAGGGAAGTCTTAAATAAAAAAATAGAATTTAAAAAAATTATAAAAAATAAAGAAAATAAAAATTAAAAGCTTGAAAAATATAAGGAGTTTTGTATATAATAAAATTAAATATAATAAAGGAGAAAACAAATGGTACAAGAGATATATATTATAGATGATGATGATTCGTCAATTGTAATTTTTAGAGAGTTATTTAGGAATGATCCAGAATATAAGTTTATTAGTGTTAAAACAAATCAAATAGACATAGCACTAAAGAACATTCCATCTTTAATAGTAATAAATGAAGATGCCATAGATAGAGATGTAATTGATTTATGTAGAAAGATTAGAAAGGATGAAGATAATACTATAACTCCAGTGATTGTGGTATCATCTAAAACAAGTAGAGAACACAGAGTAAGAATACTTAGAGAGTCAGTAGAGTATTTTATTAAAAAACCTGTAGACGAACAATATTTATATTATACAGTTAAAAATTTAAATAGACTTCTTTCAAGCAATAGAAGAGTAAGTCCGTTAACAGGACTTCCAGGAAATGTTCAAATACATGCAGAATTAAAGAAAAGATTAAGTAGAGATGAATCTTTTTCAGTATTATATTTAGATTTAGATAATTTTAAAGCTTACAATGATGTATATGGTTTTTTAAAAGGAGACCAAATAATAGAATTTACAGCAGATACAATTGTGAATTCAGTAAATAGTAATGAATTAGAGAATACTTTTGTGGGACATATAGGTGGAGATGATTTTGTTGCTATCGTACCAGGAACTAATTGTGAAAAATTATGCCAAAATATATTATCTAAATTTGATAGTAATGTGTTACGATATTTTACAGAAGAAGATGCAGAGAAAGGATATATAGAAGTTGCAAATAGAAAAGGAATAATAGAACAATTCCCATTAACATCTTTGTCAATAGGAGTTGTTGTGGCAGATAAAGGAAGATTCCACAATATACTAGAAATAGGTGAAGTAGGTGCACAAGTAAAACATGCTGCTAAATCAGTAATGGGAAGCAGTTATGCTATTGATAAAAGAAGATAACAAGCTATACAAAATACCATATTTGGAAGAGATATCCAAACAATCTCAAAAAGCATTTTTGGAAGGACATGCTTTTGGGACAGATGGGTATCTTGTTTGCAGTGTATGGAATGTTTCGGAAGAGATACTCCGAAAATATATAGAAAATCAAGGTTAAATAAAAAAGATGGTGACAGTAAATACTAAAGACATATAAAACAAGATTTATCCGAATAGCGAGCAGAAAACACAGATTAAAAAAACATTTGGCTGCTGTCTTTTGTATATAACCAAATGCTTGCATATCGAAAAGAAGCTTACGAGAAAGAAAAAACTATTAGCAAAACAGACTGTAACAATTACCGTAATAGGGAATTAAAGAAAGAATACGAATGGCTGAAAGAAGTGGATAAGGTCGCTCTTACAAATGCAATATATAACATGGATTCAGCTTATCAGAAGTCCTTCAAAGAAAATGCTGCGTATCCAAAGCTTAAGAGTAAGCATGATAACCATAAATCATATACCACCAATTTTACAAATGGAAATATAGCAGTAAATTTTGAGAATGAGAAAATAAAAGTGCCAAAATTAAAAGAGGAAAAAGCAAAACTGCATAGAGTGTTTCATGGTCAGATAAAATCAGCTACGGTAAGCCAGGTCCCAGGCGGGAAATATTATGTGTCAATATTGGTAGAAACAGAACAAGAAGAATTACCGCGCACAAATCAAAATATAGGATTGGATTTGGGAATCAAGGATTTATGCATTACATCAAATGGAAAGAAATGCGAAAATTCAAAGATAATAAGAAAATATGAAAGAAAGCTTAAAAAACTGCAAAGGCAGTTATCACATAAGACAAAAGGAAGTAGTAATTATAGAAAGAAGAAACAGGAAATAGCATTATGTTATGAGAAACTAACAAATACCAGAAAAGATTATCTGGCAAAATCTATAAGTGATGTATCATAGTATGAGTTTACCAGACAACTGGAATACAAGTCAAAATAGATACCTTTTATGCCAGCAGTCAAATATGTTCAGCCTGTAGATATCATAATAGAGATACAAAAGATTTGTAAGTAAGAAAATGAAAATGTCCTGAGTGTGGCATAAAACATGATAGAGACATTAATGTCGTAAAAAATATATTGACAGAAGGATTAAGGAAAATAGCATAAAAGAATCCTATATAGGGCAGGAACTGCCCAAATTAATGCCTGTGGAGATAGTAGGTTACGAGGTTGATGAAGCAGGAAGCCCTTTGCTTTAGACAATGGGTAATTCACAGATTTTAGTATGAACTAAAGTCTTTTTATTTTTGTGTTCTAAAAAAAAATAAACTTCATAAAATATATAATAAAAAGTTTAGGAGGTTATATTTTTATGGACAAGGTTAATTTGTTAGAAAATGTTCAAGAATTAACGTTATATACAGGGACATATGGAAGAAAAAAATGTACTTGTTCTTGTATTGGTTGTACTCAAACAAATTATGGGATAAAGCATAAAGATTATCAAGGAACTATAGAGCAAATAAAGGTTATTATAGATAAATTGCCTAATCTTAAAAATGCGTATATACTGGGAAATCCGGATGTATCAGTAGATACTGAATTTTGTAATGAAGCAGCTAAAGAATTTATAAAAGCAGGAAAAAAAGTAATGTTTTCAACATCAGGATATAACGGAATAGAAGTAATAAAAAAATTAACAGAAGGAATAAATAGCAAATATATCAATTATATTAGCTATAGTATTGATACAATAGATAATAAAAAGCTACAGTACTTGAAGGGAAGCAACAAAATAAATCTAGATGAAATAAATGATGCTATAAAATACTGCTTAGATAAAGGAATAATAGTAAAGATACAGCCAACGATATGGAAAATAAACCAAGATGATTATAAGGATATAATAGACTTCTATTCAAAACTTGGAATAGAATGGTTTACTTTTCATGCAGGTAGTTTTGAAGCTTTACAAGGAAGAAATATCCCTTTAAAACATGTAAATCCTAAAAAATGGATGGATATTGTAAAAGATATAAATAGATTAGCAATAAGAAAGAACTTAAAAATAAAAGCACCTAAAATATTTTTAGAAGATGACGAATGGAAAAACTATAAAGAAAAGAACAAGGTTTATTGTCAAAATGGCGGAAAAGGTCTTCAAATATGGATGCAAGAAGATGGCTTAAAAGCTACATTTTGTCCCGTATTATCGGAAGTTATGCCAGAATTTACGTTTGATTTAGAAAAAGAAAATCCTAAAATTATAAGCAGTAAAGAAAATAATTGTATGGTATGTAGTAAATGCTTAGATGATAAACTTAAAAACATGTCAATAAAAAAAGATGGAAGAGAATTTTTATTTAATAATAAAATGTTACATAATGTATGTCGTTACTATTCGGAAAAAAGAAGATATGGATAGGAGAAAAATATGCGTAATACAAAAGATATAACTATCAAAGATGTTATATATATGGCAAAAACAAAAAATAGGAATATTAATAAGAATAAAATAATAAAAGCATATGAATATGCAACATTTATGCATAAAAACCAAAAAAGAAAATCAGGTGAACCATATATAATACATCCTTTGAATGTATCATACATACTGGCAGAATTAGGATTAGATACAGAGGTAATATGTGCAGCATTATTACATGATGTAGTAGAAGATACAGAAGCTACATATGAGGATATTCAGGTAAGGTTTGGTAATGATGTAGCAGAACTTGTAGAAGGAGTAACTAAACTAAGCAAATTATTTGAATCGGTAGAAGAAGCACAAGCAGAAAATTATAAGAAAATGTTTATTGCAATGGAAAAAGATATTAGAGTAATAATCCTAAAATTAGCAGATAGACTTCATAATATAAGAACATTAGAATATTTAAGAAGAGATAGACAAATTGCAATTAGCAAAGAAACTATAGAATTATATGCTCCTATTGCACATAAGCTAGGTATGAATGATATGAAAAATAAATTACAAGACGGAGCCTTTAAATATTTATATCCAGATGATTATGATAAAATAAAAAAGAAAGTTGACGAGAAAAAAGAAGAAAGCAAAGAGTTTTTGAAGAAAACAAAAAATAGAATAAATTTAGAATTAAAAAGACAAAGAATATTTGCAAACATAAAAATAGAAACTAAAAATTTATTTAATATATATGAAATAATGAAAGAAAAGAATATAGAAATCGATGAAATAAAAGATTTATTTTTTCTAAAAATAATAACTAAGGGAAAACCAGAATGTTATAGAATATTAGGGGTTTTAAATACAATATATTCTATAATCCCTGGAACGTTTAGAGATTATATAGCTATTCCTAGAAATAATTTGTATCAATCAATACATGAAATTTTAATAGGTGAAAATGGTGTAATATTTGAAGTGAAAATATGTAGTTATATAATGAATAAAATAGCAAAATATGGTATTATTAATTATTTCCCTTATATGATGTATGATAATGTTAAAAATAAAGAAACTGTGTTTGAAAATAATTTATCAGGAATTAAAGACAGTCTGGAATTAAAAAAATTAATAGAAAATCCAAAGAGATTTTTACAAACTTTGAAAGATGAGATTTTAGATGATGAGGTTTATGTATTTACACCTAATGGTGATATTAAGGTATTGCCTAAAGGGTCAACAGCAATCGACTTTGCTTATAATATACATCAAGAAATTGGTGACCATATAAAAAGATGTTTAATAAATAGTATTTCTATGCCATTCATTACCAAATTGAAAAATGGAGATATAGTAGAAATTGAAAAAGGAGAAAAGGAAACAAATTTTCAAGAAGAGTGGTTGAAAGAAGTAAAAACAGCAAAAGCAAAAACGAGAATGGTAAAATTGTTAAATAAAAGTAAACAGATAGAAAAAGACGAAAAAACATTTGAGATATTTGCTATAGATAGAAAAAATCTAACATTAGAAATAACAGATATATTTACTAAAAATAATATAAACATAGAAAGTTTGGAAGCAAATGTAAAAGAAAAAAATGCAAGAATAAGACTTACAATTGATTATAAACATAAACTAGATTTAAAAAAAGTAATTGAAAAACTAAAGAAAATTAAGAATGTAAAAAAAGTACAAATAAAATAATAAAAAAGTTCTGAATAATTTAAATAAGCATATACATATTATAAGAGAGGTATATATATGCTTATTATAAATCATAAAAGGATAAGAATTATATTAGGACTTTTGTTAATTTCTCTATTTACTTTTTCGTATGGATTTCTCAAAGAAAATAATAATGAAGTAGAAAAGATTTTAGAAACAACAGCGACACCAGTATCAGGAAAAACAATAATACTAGATGCAGGGCATCGGAACTCCAGATGAAGGGGTTAGCTTACTGCACTAAGTAAAAAAGTAACTATTCCTTTATAAATTAAAATAAATAAGTTATGGACTAAGTAAATTAATACTTGGTCTTTTTTTGATAGGAGATGATGTGAAATAAAATGAACAAATCAGATTTAAAAGGATTATGGATGCCATCAGAAATATTGATAAATGAAAAATTATCTGATAAAGAAAAAATAATATTATCTATGATTATATATTTAAGTAAAGATAAAGGATATTGTTTTGCAACTAATAATTATTTTTCTGATATTTTAAATGTAACAGTTGTAAGTATATCAAGAATAATAAATTCTTTAAAGAAAAAGAAATATATAAAAATAAATATGAATTATAAATCAAATTCAAAAGAAATAGAAAATAGACAAATAATACCTTTAAAAGAAGTTATGAACAGGTATTATCAAAATTGTGGATACACTATTAACAAAAATGATAAAACGAATTATCAAAATTGTAAAACACCTATTAACACAAATGATAAAGATATAAAAAGAAATATAAAAAATAAAAAGTATATAGGTAGAGAATATCCAGAAGAATTTTTAAATGGACTATATGCAAATCTAAATACAAGCTTGTAATCCTAACAAGTTTATTTTTTTGAATTTATTTTAGGCAAGCTTCCCATTTGTATTACAAATGGACTTGAAAATAGAGATTAGCAATGAAGAATTGGGAGTACCCAACCCCCATAAAAAGAAAGGATAGATTAATTATGATAGAGAAAAAACAAAATAAAAATAGACATTTTAATTTTAGAGTAAATGAAAAAGAGTATAACAAAATAAAAAGTAAAATAGGAAAGTCAAAATTAAATACTAGCGAATATTTATTAAGAACTGCAATGGATAAAGACATTATAGTTATAGATGGATTAGAAAAAATAATAATGCAATTAAGGAAAATAGGAAATAACTTAAATCAATTAACTAAATTATGCAATCAAGGAAGATTAACAAATATAAACTTAGAGGATGTAAAAAAGGAGATGAAGTCTATTTGGCAATTATTAAATTTACTAATTCAAAAGCAGAGTTAAAAACTATAATAGATTATGTTACAAGGACAGATAAAACAAATGCAAATTTAATAACAGGAAAAGATTGTGTTGCCAATAGTTGTTTGGAAGAAATGAAAACAGTTAAAGAATTTTATAATAAAAATGATGGAAGGCAATATATACATATTGTTCAATCATTTAGTCCAAAAGATGTTTTAAATTTTCAAAAAGCACATGAAATAGGAATAAAATTTGCAAACTATTTTCAAGGTTTTCAAGTATTAGTTGCAACACATACTGATAGAGAGCATATACATAATCATTTGATTATAAATTCTGTTAATTTTG
Organism: uncultured Clostridia bacterium; assembly: GCA_944387485.1. Taxonomy (GTDB): domain Bacteria; phylum Bacillota; class Clostridia; order TANB77; family CAG-508; genus CAG-269. Next base: position 12,780 of record CALXFC010000008.1, on the reverse strand, counting down.
AAAATGGAAAGAAATTTAATCAATCAAAAAATGATATGCAGAAAGTAAAAGATTATTCTGACAAATTGTGTAAAGAAGCAGGACTAGAAATAATAGAAAAGAAAAAGTATCAAGGAATATATAATAAAAATGAATATCAAGTAGCATTAAAAGGACAAAGTTGGAAAATGAAATTAGCAAATGCCATTGATTATTCATTAGAAAAAAGTAAAAATAAAACTGAATTTTTTAAGAATATGAATAAATTAGGTTATCAAGTTTTATGGACTAAAAATAGAAAATATATAACTTATACAACACCAGAGGGAATGAAATGTAGAGATAATAAATTAAATGATAAAAAATATTTAAAGGAGGAGATGGAAAATGCCATCAATGGAAGAATTAAAGAAGAAAAATCAAATAGATATACCAGAAGAACAAGAGATAATACAAACACCAATAATAATGAAATATATGTTACTAGATTCAGATATACTAACAGAAATGATAATTTGGAACAAACAAGCAACAGAAGATATAAACGAAATAAAGACAACTTTGAAAAGGGACAAGCAAGAAATACAGAACATTATGAACGATTTACAAGAAAAATTGATAGAGAATGTAGAAACAGTGGTTATGGACAAGATGAACGAATTTATACATCAAGAAGAGAAATACAACGAGAAAAATATGGCTTTCAAAATAAAGACAATTTTTATAGCAATAATTATAGGGATTATAGCAGGTTGGATAATAACTCTATTACATTAATAGCAATTGATATATTAGCAAATATGACTAGACCTAATAACATAAAGCACTCAAGAAAAATAAAAGGTTGGAAAAAGAATTTATCAAAACAAGCTATAAAAGAATGGTATTTGAAAAATAAGAATTCTAGTAGTTTTAATTGGTTTGAAGAAGAAGAGGAAATATAAAGAAATTAATTATAATAAATGATATATAAATGTTATAATATGTTATCAAAAATAAAGGATTTTCAGTAATAAATAGATATTTTTACACAGAGCGGTAAAAAAAGCAAAAATCTAATAAAAAAATAACAAATTTATAAAAATATGTTTACAAAAAAGTCGAAAAATGGTATAATTTGGTTATTATTAAAGGAAGGGAGCAAAGACGATGAAACAAGCAATCCTATTAAAAAATAAAAATAGTTATATAGTTCCATGTTTTTGATATGCTCTTTTTCAGAACAAAGTATCATAAGATTACTTTGTTCTTTTTTTGGATATTCTATATTCAAAACCTTAAATCGGATTTATTTATAAAATATAAATAAATTAAATATTAGTTAAAGGAGAGATGAAAAATGAACGAATCAAAAACACAACTAAGGAGGTATAATATTTACTCTTGTTTGACGATTAGAACAGCAAATTTAGAGATTTGTTTTGATCCAGCAAAAATAAGAGATGAGGATTTAGAAAAAATAAATCCAGATTATATATTTATATCTCATGAATCAATGGATCACATGGATCCAACACAAGTTTATATTCTTCAAAAGAAAAAGAATTGTAAAATATATTGTAGTATAGCATCAGCAGTGGATTTGATACAACAATTCCCATATGATACAGAATTTATAGGAAAAATAAATCCTTTAGTGCCGGGGTGTACAATAACTAATAAAGATTTAATAATTGAAACCCAAAAATCATTGCATTGTGATTATATGCTACCTTTAGTGTATAAGATTAGTATTAAAAAAGATAAAATATCTGTATTACATTGTTTTGATAGTTTTATTTCTGACAAAATAATAGATTTGTCAAAAGATACAAGCATGGCAATAGTTCCTATTGGTATTGCAAAAGGGGTATCTATTAATAGTGGTATTGAATTTTTAGAAAAATTAAAAAGCAAAAGATTTATGACAAATCATTTTAAATCTCATGAAGATTTAGAGAACTTTAAAGGTTTAATTAATAATGATAATAGATTTATATATATGAACTGGGATGAATCAAAGGAAGTTAATTTAGAACAAGTAGAAATAAAAAAAGATAATTATGAACTAGAAGAAGTTAACTTTATACTAGATAAAACCTATATAGCAGGAAGTAATACATATAAAGCAATTTTATCAAATATCAATAATTTAAAATGTGAAATTATTAATAATAAAGAAATATTAAATAAAATATTTGATACTTATAAAAATGCAGATGTTGAAACAAAAAAGGTTTTGCTTATAATATATACAGTATTGAGTTTATGGGATATAAATTTAATAAAAGAAGAAGTGTTTGAAGAAATAAAAAAAGATCTAAAGTTAGAATCAGATAATTCAAATAATAATTTACAAACAATTATCCTATTTTTCTTGAGTATATATGCACAACAGTCAGGAGAAGTAAAATTTTTAGAAGAGGCAATGAAAATTGGAAGTGTCGAAAAAGAACATAACGAATATTGGGTTGTAGAATATTTAGGAAGATGTTTAGTATCTCAGAAAAAGACACCTAAAAGTATTGAGGAAAAATTATTAAAAGTTATATCTGTACCAGAAATATATAATTCTGTAGTTGTAAGAAGAAAAATATTTTGGGAATTATATAGAATAATGAAAGTTATACCAACTTTAACTAAGGATTTTGTTAATATATTCGAAGATGGTTTAACAGACTCAAACCCAGATGTAGAATTATTGGCAACTTTATGTTTTGGATTGGCAAATAATATACAAAAATTAACAAAACAACAATTAGATAAAATATTCAATTTATTAAAAGATGATGAAGATGATGTTAGAGAAACAGCTGTAAGAATAGCAAGAGGATTAAACCATAAAGATTATATAAAAGAAAATAAAGATAAATTATTAGAACTAATAAATGATACTAACTGTCATGTACGTCATCAAGCAGAATTAACTAAAAAATTTATTGAAGAAATGGAATAGGTGAATGATATGAAGGGATTAACTAAATTATGGATTGATTTAGGAAATTTGTCTTGTAATAAGAGCCAATGCATATTAACGCATAGATTATTTTGGCAAGAGTTGAGAGATGATAATGAAGAAAATGAACCGATATATTTAGCAATAAATACTTTATCAGGAGCAATAGACTTATTTACAAAGAAAGAGGGAAATGAGATTGAAGAAGTAATAGTTAATAATGCTTGGAATAAAATGTCTGATAGATTATATAATTATCTTTTAGAAAGAGGGTACATTTTTCAATCCAAGGAGATGGAAGAGCTAATTTTTGACACTTTCGTAAAAGATTATAAAAACAGAGAATATACTAAGAAGAGCATTTTAGCTTCATTTGCGTTAGATATGAGTTGCCCTATGAAATGTGAATATTGTTTTGAAAAGAAACAATTAGAACAAGGAGAAGAATTTGAAAAATCTATTATGGATCAGGAATCATTAGAAAAGGCATTTGATTTTTTAAAAATGGTCTGTAGTTTGCAAGGAAGAAAAGTTGACTTTGTTTCTGGCTATGGAGGAGAACCATTACAAAGTAAAAATTATGATATAAATAAAAAATTCATAGATTTAGCAAATAAAAATGGATATAAAATATCGTATTTTTCTAATTTAGCATTAATAGATGATAAATTAATTGAATTATTGAGTAAAAATGCTAATAACATGAAATTTTTACAAGTTACATTAGATGATATTGGAGAGGCACATAATGCGACAAGAGGCATAGCAAATGCTTTTGAAATGACAGTCAGTAATATAGACAAATTGCTACAGGGAAATGTTCCAATAGTGGTAAGAACTAATATTGGAGAGCATAATATTGATTCAATTCCTAAAATAGCTAAATTTTATGAAGAAAAAGGTTGGTTTGATTATCCTAATTTTAAAGGTAGTATAACACCTACATATGATAGACATCATGAATTTACTAAAAATTTTACTATAACAGAAGATGTGGGACTATCTAAGTACTTAGAATATAGGGAAAAATATAGTTCAGTGAGAAAAATAGCAGGACTGAAATTTGGACCAACATTAGAGAATATATTAGAAGCTTTCAAATTAAGAGAGGAAACAGATATACGAAGAAATGATTTTCAAATAGCTATAAAACCAACTATATCTTATTGTTATACATCAAGCAGATCAGAATATGTATTTACAGGAAAACCAGATTGTTCTATTTACTGTTGTGCGGAATGCGTGGGGTTGTCAAAATTTAAATTAGCAAAATACTATCCTGAGTTTGAAGTAGAAGAAAAACAAGCAAATCTATGGGGATTAAAAAAAGGTACAATCAATGAGGCTAGAACGATAGATAAACTAGAAAAGTGTAAAAAATGTAAGGCCGCAACTTATTGTGGAGGGTACTGTGCATTAGAGGCTATCAATACAGTAGGAACTGCACATGATGTTTATTGTAAGCAAGCGGACAAAATAATAGAAAGATTCTTAAAAAATGAATCGGCTAGATTATATAAAAGAGCAAAATTGCTTATTAATAATGAGATGAGTCTTACTTTATAAAATATTTAATTATAAGAAAAGAGGAAAGAAATGAAAAGTTTAACTAACATATGGTATAAGTATAAATACCTTCCATGTAAGAAAGATAATTGTATTATAACCAATAGATTGTTTTGGAAAGAATTAAAAGATGAGGTGTCTAATAATTCAATATATTTAGCTATCAATACTCATTCAGGAGCAATTGATCTATTCACTCAAAAAGAAGGAAAAAAAATTGAGGAATCACTAAAAGATAATCATTGGGCTAATTTGTCAGATGAATTATTTGAAAAATTAGTAAAAAGAGGTTATATTTTTCCTTCAAAAGAAATAGAGGAATATATTTTTGATACTTTTATAAAAGATTATAAAATAAGAGGTTATAGTACAGATAAAATATTAGCTTCATTTGCGTTAGATATGAGTTGCCCTATGAAATGCGAATATTGTTTTGAAAAAAAGTTACAGGAACATGGGAACAAATTTGAAAAGTCTATTATGGATAAAGAAAGCTTAGAAAAAGCTTTTGAATTTTTGAATTTAATGAGTAAGCTTCAAAAAAGAGAAGTAACATCAGTAGCTGGATGGGGAGGAGAACCCTTACAAAGCAAAAATTATGAAATAAATAAAGTATTTGTAGATTTAGCGAACAGGAATGGTTATAAAATATCATATTTTTCTAATTTAGCATTTGAAGATGATAGATATATAAAATTATTAAAGGAAAATGTTAACAACATGGAATTTATACAAACAACTATAGATGATATTGGAGAAGCTCATAACGAGACGAGAAGCATGAAAAATGCTTTTGAAAAAACAGTTGCTAATATAGATAAATTATTGAAAGAAAATTTACCTGTTATCGTAAGAACTAACATTGGAGAACATAATATAGACTCTATACCAAGAATTGCAGAATTCTATGAAAAGAAAGGATGGTTTGATTATCCTAAATTTAAAGGATTCATTACACATGTATATGATAGGCATCATGACTTTACAAAAAAATTTACTCTATCTGAGGATGTGGCAGTATCTAAATTTTTGGAATTTAGAAGAAAATATCCATCAGTCAGAAAAATTCAAGGAAATAAATTTGCACCTGCAGTTAAAAATATATTAGAAGCTTTCAAATTAAGAGAAGAAACAGATATAAGAAAAGAAAGTTTTTTGGTAGATATTAAACCAACAATTACATATTGCTACACTTCTAATAGGGCAGAATATGTATTTACGGGAAAACCAAATTTTTCAATATATAGTTGCGCAGAATGTACTGGAATGTTAGATTTGAAACTAGCAAAATACTATCCCAACTTTGAAGTAGAAGAAAAACAAGCAGATTTATGGGGGCTAGAGAAAGGTACAATCAATGAGGTGAGAACAATAGATAAGCTAGAAAGATGTAAAAAATGTAAGGCTGCAACTTATTGCGGAGGGTACTGTGCATTAGAAGCCATCAATACTGTAGGAACTGCATATGATGTTTACTGTAAACATGCAGACGAAATAATAGAAAAATTTTTAAATAACGAATCACAAAAATTATATGAAAGAGCAAATCAATTAATGAAAAATGAGGAATATATAACTTTATAAAGAGGTGAAAGATATGGAAGTAGATTTACATGTTACGAATCGTTGTAATTTAAAATGTAAGCATTGTGTATATACATCAGGAGAGTGGGAGATGCCTGATATGACATTAGATACTGTAAAAAACTTAATTCCGTCATTTAAAAAATTAGGAGTTAAAGAAGTTCATATTACTGGAGGAGAGCCATTAGTAAATAGGGAATTTTTTGATATAGCAAAATGTTTGCATGAAAACGGTTTTGGAACTCGTGTTCAGACGAATGGAATATTGATAACACCAGAAATTGCTAAAAAATTAAAAGAAAGTGGAATTGAATATGTACTCATTAGTATTGATGGATTAGAAAAAGCCCATAATTCTTTTAGAAATAATGATAAATCTTTTGCTTATGCTGTAAATGCAGTAAAAATCTGTTTAGAAGCAGGGTTATATACAAGAGTGAATACGGTTATAAATAGAAGTAATGTTCAAGATTTGCCAGAATTAATTAAATTTATAAATACTTTAAAACCAGATCAGCATTCATTTTTCTATTTAACACCTGTAGGAAGAGGAAAAAATATAAAAGATTTGATGTTATCGTTAGAAGAATGGAAAGATATTGAAAAGATAGTAGAGAAAGCAGGAAGAGAGAATAATTGTATAGAAAAAATAAGATTACAAAATGTTATAAAAGACAAAGAAAATGATAAAAAGTGTAGAGATGATAATTGCTTAATTTTAGCAAATGGAGATGTATATCATTGTGTATTCTTTATCTATAGTCCATACAAATTGGGCAATATCTATAATGAAGATTTATATGAGTTGTGGACTAAAAACATAAATAATATTTTAGAAGAGACAAGTAATGAAAGAATTTCAGAAAAAAAATGTAATAAGCAAGAACAAAATTGTAAATGTAATTGTTCAGGTCTTGCATATAATTTAACTGGTAGTGTTAAAGCATGTGACCCACGATGCAATCCAAAAGAAAATCTAATACCTAGTTGTATTAGAACATATATAAAAATGAAATAGGAGGTATTTATATGAGTGAAGAAAAAAAAGTAAGAAATAGTGTGAAATTAATATTACTTAATGAAAATAATGAGTTATTGTTAATGAGTACAGATGATAAAGGAATTCAAGGAAAAGAGGGAAATTATAACGGAAGATTTTGGCAAATGGTAGGTGGAAAAATTGAGGAAGGAGAAACTTTAAAAGAGGCAGCATATAGAGAGTTGTTTGAAGAAACAGGTTTGAGGAAAGAACAAGTAGAAGTTCAAGATCCAGCATGGTACGGAGAAGTCGATTTAATGATGCACGGAAAATTAACTAGAGTAAAGCAAAGTTTTGTCCCTGCTAGAACTTCTAGTACAAATGTAAGTTTAGAGAATTTAACAGAAGAAGAAAAACCAGTATGTACTAGATTAGAATGGTTTTCATTAGATAGAATAAGAAATTGTCCAGATATTATTTACCCAGTTCTGTTGACTGACCCAAGATATTTACCTGCTATACTTCAAGGAGATATTCCGAATAAAACAATACCAATTGATTTGACAAAACAGCCAGAAAAGAAAACACAAGAAAAACAAACTGAAAAAGATGATGAATGGGAAAGGTAGAGATAGTTATGAATATTGGATGGGGATTAACTTCAAAATGTAATTCAAAATGTAAACATTGCTATAATGCCTCAGGTATGCAAGAGTTTAAAGGAATAAGTTTTGAAGAGGCAAAAAAGATAGTAGATAAATTAGCAGAAAATGGAATAGAAACAATTAATTATGGGACAGGAGAAAGTGGTTTAATAGATTATTTTTGGGATTTAGTGGAATATACATATAATAAAGGCATTATTCAAGGATTAACAACGAATGGATCGTCTATAAATGAAAATACAATAGAATTTGTAAAAAAATATATGAATGATATTGATGTTTCATTGGATTATCCAAATGAAGAAGAAGACAATGATTTTAGAGGTTCAGAAAAAGCATGGGAATGGGCAATAAATGCCTGTGATTTATTAAAGAAAAATAATATAAATTTCAGTATTGTAACATGCATGCATTCTTTAAATTCTACCAAAGAAAATGTGGACAAATTTTTAGAACTATGTAAAAAATACAATTGCGAATGGAGAATTAACTGGTTTAAGCCAACTGGAAGAGGAAAGTTTAATGACAGATTAAAATTAAGTGTGGAAAGAGTACATGATATATTTAGATATATTGTAGAAAATTCTAATATAGTGGCTTTGCCTGATCCATATTTTTCAGCAATTATTGGATTAAATACAAGAGTAGGTTCTCCTTGTGGGACAGAATCTTTTAGAATAACTCCAAATACAGAAGTTGTACCTTGTGTGTATTTTACAAAAGAAATGAAAAGTATATCAATACTAGAAAATTCATATAATGATGTTATTAATAGTGAAGTCATGCAACAAGTTAGGCAAAGGGATGTAGAGTATTGTAAAAATTGCGAATACTATCAATATTGTAAGGGAGGATGTTTGAGTAGAGCATATTTAGAATATGGAAGCATAAACGAGCCAGATGCTTTTTGTTATAAAAAACATGGGATAAAGGAAAATCCATTAAAAAACTTGAAATATACTTATGAACATAAAGAAAGGAAGGTGCATGAGAATTATTTATGTACGCTAATAGTGAAACCAAAATAGATTTAAAAAAAGCTAGAGAAAAATATTTTGATATTGAAGAACAATATCTTATAAAAGCTCCTTATTATGCTAGAAGTGGACAAGACAAGTATTTAAATGAGGAAATTTTTAAAGAAAAAAGAAAAGGAGTATTTATTGATTTAGGAGCTTATGATGGTGTTGAATCAAGTAATACATTATTTTTTGAAGAGAGTATGGGATGGACAGGAATTTGTATAGAGCCACTAAGAAATATTTTTCCAAAGTTATTAAGATATAGGAAAAGCATTTGCATAAATTGTTGTGCATCTGATAGTGATGGAATTGAAAGATTTGCACATGTAAATCCTTCAATAAGACCTAAATCGCCAAGAGAAGAAGGAAGAACATCTAATTATGAAAAATTGAGTGGTTTAGTAAAGTTTTATACAGAACAAGAAAAGCAAATTATAAATAATGTAATGAAAGAATGTGGGGGAGAAGTACAAGAATTTGAAGTTCCATGCATTAATATAAATACAATATTAAATATCTTACCAAATAAGAATATTGATTTATTATCATTAGATACTGAAGGAAGTGAATTACCAATATTAAATGCTATTGATTATAATAAGTTTAATATTGAAGTTATTGTAGTTGAAATGATAAATGGAGATCTTGGATTAACAAAGTTTTTAAAAGAGAAAGGCTATATAAAGAAAAAAGAGATTGGCTATGACTGGATATTTATAAAAGAGGGAAGAGATGTATAAAGTAATTTTTATCGACATTGATGGAACATTAAAAGACAGCAATGGACATATTTCAAATAATACAATTGCTGAAATAGAAAAAATAAAGAATATGGGGATTCAAGTTATTTTATGTTCTGGAAGAAATAAAGAAGATGCAGTAAAATATAGCAAACAATGTAAAGCAAGTGGATATGTTATAATATTTGATGGAGCAGAAGTTTGGGATTATGAAAATGAAACACCATTATTCAAACTATGTTTAACAAAGGAAACAGTAGAAGAATTAGAAAGACTAACAAAAAGATTAAAGTTAGAACTTATTATATCGGCAGATAATCTACAGGCAGATGTATTAAATAAATATGCTGTTTTGCAATGTCGTATAAAACTTTTTAAACCTGATAGAATTGACGAAATAAGGAGAAGTTTACAAGAATTAGATAATATAAAAATTAATGAACTAATGAGAAAATCTAATGTTATTACTTATGATTCTAATAATGCAGACCAAATAGACTTTTTTATTTCAAATGGTCAAGCTAATAAATGGAAAGCTATAGAAGAACTGTGTAAAATAAAAGGAATTAATAGAAAAGATATTATTGCAATAGGAGATGGAAGTAATGACATTGAAATGTTGAAAAATGCTGGATTTGGAATTGCTATGGGAAATGCCACAGAAGAGGTGAAAGAAAATGCAGATATTATGATTCCATCAAATGATAAAGAAGGGGTAGCAATTTTTTTAAAAGAATTAAGAAATAGAATTAATTTAAAAAATAAAAGTAATGAAAAAGGAGAGAGATAAAATGGAAAATTTACCGATTTTAAAGGATTTACATATTAGGATTACATCAAGTTGTAATTTTAACTGTCCACATTGTTATGCAGCAGATTGGTTTGGCGATAAGTTTGAATTGTCAATTGAAGAAATAAAATCATTAGTTGATCAAGCTATTGAACTAGGATGTAAAAAAGTCACTTTTACAGGAGGAGAACCATTAGTCGCTAAGTGCATAGTAGAAGCGATAGATTACTGCTTGTCTAAAGGATTAAGAGTGGAAGTAGAAACAAATGGAGTATTAGTAGATAAAATCATAGAAGGATTGGGAAAAGAAAAAGTAAAAAAAGTAGAATTTGCAATAAGTTATGATGGAGTAAAAATGCGAGATGAGAAGTTTGCAAAACAAGTAAGAGATAATATAGTAAAAGTTTCAAAACTTGGTTGTGATGTAAAAATTCAAACTGTATTAACAAAATTAAATATTGATGAATTTGATGATATTTTTCAATTTTCAAGAGATAATAATATAAGAAATAGATGTTTTTTAGCACATAGTCCAAATGGTAATGGAAAAAATTTGTCATTGTTTGAAATAAAAGAATGGCTAACGATTGTAAAGAAATTAAAAGAAAAATATCCACATGTTATAGTTGAACTTCCTGATGTATTATCAGGAGGTATGCAAAAAAAATGTGGCTGGGGAGTACATAGATGTGAAGTTATGCCTAATGGAGATGTAACATCTTGTGCACCTATAACTTTTAATAAAAGAGAATTTATTGCAGGAAATATTAAAAAACAAAAATTAAAAGATATTTGGGCAAGTAAACATTTTAAAGATATAAGGAATTTAAAACAAAGTGATTTTGAAAAACCTTGTTCTAAATGTATTTATTGGAAAACTTGTTTAGGAGCATGTCGATCTATTTCCTCTTCAACAGGGGGGAAGTTGTTATCACCACATCCATTTTGTAAAACATTATATGATGCTATAAAAGAAAATAAAATTGATAGAGAGTTAATACCTAATACTGAATTAGTGGATGCGTGGATTAAAGGAATAGACGATGATAATTTTAAACCTAATGAAGAATTGTATGAATTAGTAGTTAGAAAACAACATAAACTAATATAAAAGAGGGAATCCCTCTTTTATATTAGTTTTTAACGCTTTTTTTGCATATTATATAGATGTTTAATTGTTTCATTAACAAATTCTTTATTTTCAGTTTTTAGTTTTTGATAATATATTAAAGTTTGAGAATCTATTATATTAATGGAATTATTTAATTTATTTATATTTAAAGCTTTATCAAAAATATAGTTTGGAGTAATATCTAATATATTGCAAATATCTATAATTAGAGGAATACTTCCAGCAGAAAGACCAGTTTCCAAAGCACTAATATATTTTGCTGAAACATTGCATTTTTCTGCAAGAACTTCTTGAGTAAAACCCTTTTTCAATCTGGCTAATTGAATATTGTGACCAATAGATTTTAAATTACTTTTTCTTTCCATAATGTCCTCCTTTTTCAAAAATAATATAAAATAATCGATTAAAATAAAACAATAATATATTGGCATTACGACAAAATAGAAATAAAATATTGACTTATTTTCTATGATATGTTAAAATTAAAATTAATATACAAGAGATAATAAAATAAAACTTTCTTATGATGTAAGCACTATTTTTTATAAAGAAAATTACTTACTTGGTGGCGTAGAAGGAGAAAAATATGGAAGAATTTAATAATAAATTGGAAGATTTTATTTTAGTACGATACTCAACAATATACACTAAAATAGAAGAAAAAGAGGAATATAAAAAAGTTGCAAATGGTGTTATGAAAAAGTATGTAGGAATATTACAAAAACTAAAAGCAATAGGACGAGAAGATATTATGGATGAAGTCACGAGTTTATTAGACTTAACAGATGAAAGGAATGATGTTTATATAAAAGAATTATACAAATATGCTTTTGCTGATGGATTGTATTTTAAGAATAACTACAAAATAAACGACTAAAATATTAGCAAACAAGAAAATCTAACTAAAACTGTTAGATTTTATATATAATATTTGTTACTTCCTTTATAGAAACTATTTATCAAAAATTATTATATTTTCCCTTCAACAATTAAATTTATTATTTTGTATTTTCAATCCATTTTCTAAAATTTTTCGCACTAATTTCCTTATCCAAATATTTTTTCTTCATAACAGCACCTTCTTTTTTATAATTTTCAAACTTTTCAATTGCTTTTTCAGTACCATAATGAGAAACAGAACTAGCCAAAGAAAGATACCTTTTTCTATACATATCAAGTAACTTATCGCTTTTTAATGATTTCTTATAACTTATTTGTTTCCCTAATTCTTTACAAGTTTTGTCATCTTTAAAAATATTATTACAATATTTAATATCCCTTAAATTTTCTGGAATAAAATATCTTCCACAGTTTTTACATTGCTTAATTATATGGCGTTTATCTGATATAAACTCTTTAAATTCAATTGCTAAAATACTTATAATATC